>JANMVK010000431.1:0-10562 GCA_031392725.1 Pseudobdellovibrionaceae bacterium | reverse complement strand
TGGTGTAACCGGCGGCCAGCACATTGACGGGCCAGCTCAGGGGCGGCCTGAGGAGCAGATGCCCCGAGAGGATCGTAAAACAAATGGCGTTTGGCCAGCGCATCGTTATGTAATGCCCATAAACGGAATCCGGCTCCACACCGTAAAGACGGCTTAGCAGACTTAAAAAAGTCATGAGCAATACTGGTCCGAGGAACATTACGGTAGTGGACATCCGGCTCGGACTTTCTCCAGCGCGAGGAGCTCCAATAGCTAAGGCGAGAAGAATCATGGCCGCCAAAGCAGGCAGAGAGGTTCCGTGACCGGCATCAATAGCGCTACAGGCGATCGCCATAAGACATAACAGGCGGGCCGTCCACGCCACGGAATTGGAAGAACCTTTTTGGTGGAACATTATGGCCGCGAAGGACAGCAGCCCTAGTGAAATCGCGGCGGAAACCGGTTGAGCATCCAGGCGGTGAAACACCGCGTGAAGCACGAGATTCACCGATGAAAATCCAAAAGCAGCCATTAGAAAGTAATTAGAAAGCAACGACACTGACCATCCCATTTTGGAACTTTACTTATTAAGACTGTTTGGTCCTGAAACTTAATATAAAACGGCGGTCATCTCAATAGATTCATGTTCCACATAAACAAAATAATTTTACCTCTAGATTCGCAACTAAGGGGTTTCCACGAACCGAAGCGCCCGCGTGACATGAAATTCCTGCCAGGCCGACCACTATATCGACAAAATTTTGCGCCCCCTGGGAAAAAAGCCCCAACGCCTACGGATCTTTGTTGTTCTAGCCATCCCGTTGGGTTAGCTTCCGCCCGTCGAGAAAACCAAATTACACCTCAAGGGGTTTAAAAAATGAAGACCGCGTCTCTTTTCGCCATCTTATTGGCCTGCTTTCAAGTCCATGCAGCTGAAACGTCCATATCCACCAAAGCTGAACCCACAGCCGCTCCCAAGGCGCCTAAGTATTCCTTCAGCTATGCCTACTACCACTACGATATGGAAGGCACGAGCACGGCCAACACCAAGATCTATAAATTTGGTAACGCCAGTGTGGATCTGCAACTCTACACGCTCACTTGGTTCGCCAGCCCCGCTTGGACCGTGATGACTTTTATTCCCGTGATCCGCAATGAGGTGGAAACGATTTATGAACCGGTTGCCCGCGGTTTGAACTTGGCCCTGACTGATAAAACCGAGGGATTAGGCGACGTCCGTGTGATGGCGATGCGGCCCATGATTGTATCCGCCCGCTACGTTTCTTTATTTGATGTCGGCTTTACTGTTCCCACCGGCAAAACCAATGAGTCCTTCACCTCGAACCCCAGCCAGAGAGCTTCTTATAATATGCAGCTAGGTTCAGGAACTCCCGATCTTATCGGCGGTCTGACCTCGAGCCATTTCACCACCAAAGAGTGGGTGCAAACGGTTCGCGTGCAGTACACCGAGCGCCTCGGCCGCAACTCGCAAGGCTGGGCTTTGGGAAATGAATTACAAGCCAATGCTTCCAGTAAATACCAATTGTTGTCTTGGCTGAACACCGGCGCGCAGTTTAACTTTAAAAACCGCGATAAGGTCCGCGGCCGCAATGCCCGTTACGAAATCATGAACAATTACCCTGGATCCGCGCCCGGAGTGGCCAGCGGTGATGGTCACCAGTATTATCACCAGCCGCAAACCAACTACGACGTAACCGCAATGGTGAAAGCCGACTATAGGCCTTTAAAGTGGCTGGCGACGTCGATCGAAGTGGGCGCGCCGTTGTGGCAGGACGCCCAGAACGCCGACAACATCCGCTTGGACACCAAGTATTTTGTCAGCGGTTCGGCTAGCGCGACTTTCTAGGTTTCGGGATCGCGTAATCCAATATCCATCACGTCGACGACAAGAGGTAAATTCTTGTCGTCCATTTCACACAGAAAAAATCCAAAATTCGCCACGCACATTTTAAGATCGGTCTTTTTCATGGTCTTCTCCTCGATTTTTGAAACGGCGCCGAGATCATCCATCATCTGGCGAAACTTGCCTAAGTATTCCTTATAGGTTTTCTCCGACAATTCTGACGTGTGCCACGTGAACCCGCCCCGGGGCACTTCAATGCCACGAGCTTGAAGATCCAAAATTTCGGTGATGCGATTTTTGTGGAACTGCGCCGTCCGGTCGATGATCCGGCGGATATGGGCTTGCGCCAGCGGTCCGTCTACGGATGGAGTTTTCTGATAGTAAGGTTTAACTTTGTTCCCGGCTCCGACCCGGATCAGATCGTATTTTTCCAGCTGAATCAAAATTTTCTCTAGTACTTGGGGGGTCAGTTTATACTTCTTGGCGATTTGATCAGGAGTTAAATCTTCGTAGAGTTTCATCAAAAACGAAAACTCGCGGGGATTTTTGGCCAGAAATTCGTTCTGTTTGACCGTATATTTAGGGTTCGCTAAGTCTTCCGACTCAGCAAGCTTTTGCAGATCGCTTAAGGAGAGGTTGAGCCACTCCAGCAGCATCAACAGCCGCGACACCGGCAGTTCCTCCGGCCCCAGCTGCCGCTTGACCGTGGGAAGCGAGCAGCCCCAAACTTTGGCCACATCTCCGTAAGTATGATTTTGCTTTTTCAAGCACTGCTTGAGCGCGGTTTTGATTTTGTCCTGAGCTAAGCTGGCGTCCACGGCGTGACTCCTCGGCTAAGAGTAAGAGTTCCTGGTGCCTGATGTTTTGCATGTTCTGAATTTGATCCCACATTGTGATCCCCTTTGTTGAATAGGAATCTAGATCAAAGGGGAACGGTCTGCGAGGGCCTTCCATCAGGTATCATAATTTGATACCATGTCTGTGATTCGGGTGTCAAAGTCAGTTGCCTAGGGTGTTCTCGAGCGGGAACTTTTTGACCCTGAGACGGCAGTAAAAGCGTTTTTCCGAGCGGCCGTCGGCCAACTGGCGCTCCACTTTGTGGCTCGGATTGGGGCTTAACAACCGGCCCCAATAACCGCGCGGCTGGTTGAGGGCATTGTAGTATTCACGAACACTGGGGCAGATTTGAGTGAGGTCGATGGTCTCATCCCCGGGGATCCAGGCGGTCCACATTTCGATCGTTCCCAGGTTAAAGCCGCCCTTGGGTTCAGGGGTCTGAGCTGAAGCGATTGTACATAATAAGAACGAAACGAGAAAGTACTTCATGGTGACCCTCTATCTTACTGTCATAAGTTTTATAGAGGATCACTTCAGCAATAACAGTGCCTAAATATTTTTAGTGATAAAGGGCGACGTAACAAAGGACCGAAGAGTTGCGCGCGCAGCTGTCGTTCAACAAAAATTCAACAGCTTGAAAGCTGATGGCCTTGTCGGAAGATCCGGCGAATGTACCATTGGGAAAATACCAAGAATCGCGCTCCGCCCAATAAGCCACTGAACCGTTCATGTGATACCAGTTTCCGGTTTGCAGCCAGAACGCCACTTTGCCGTTGGCATGATGCCAGTTGCCGGTGGGCGACCAAAACGCCGCGGAGCCGTTCAGGTGATACCAATTGTTGGTTTCAAACCAATAAGCCACGGCGCCATTGGCGTGATACCAGTTGGCCGTGTCATTCCAATAAGCGACAGCACCATTGCTGTGGTACCAATTCCCTGTTTGCGGCCAGAAGGCCACTTTGCCGGTGTCATGGTAAATAGCCGAGTTGCAATCGCCGATGATGGCCCGGGTGCCGGTGAATTCACGCAATACATAATCCTGCGGACGGCACAAAGCCGAACTCGCCGCCGAGTAAAAAATCAGGCTAGCTAACGCCAATACGATAGTTTTCATTTATTATTCCCCCCGGAATTTATTTAGGGACTAGGAATACCCCGCCTTAAGTATGAATTGAAGGACCAACGCTACTATGCTGCGGCCCACAATGTTCCAATGTAAGCTATGAACATTACAGCTCGAATTTTTGGATTGTTGGTCCTGATGTTGGTAACGGGGCATTACGCCCACGCCGGGTGGATGGCCAAAGCGGATTTCTCAAGTTGCCCGCGGAAATATTACCCGCAACTTTCGGCGGAAGAAGGGCCCTTCAGTTCGATCGAGGCGTGCAACGCGAAAGTCGCTCAAGCCAAAAACGGCGATAAAGCGTATTGCATAAAATATTCGTGTACGGAGCAAGCCGGCGGAACCGCTGGAGCTGCGGGCGGCGCCCCAATGGATGGGCATATTGCGAATGCTCTTTCCGCGGGAATGAGTGGCCAAATTTCCGGAACCGATGCCATGGGCTTGATGAGTATGGGAATATTGGGGAACGCCTTGTTGGCGCCGTCCACTCCCGAGACTCCGCAACAAGCGGCGGCCCGCATCGAGAACCAGCGGATCTATGCCGAGCAACAGGCCAAATGGACCGAAGAAGCACGCCAGAAAGAGCTCGCCTACCAGATGGAACAAGATTCCAAATCGATGGCCCTGTTGGACTTAGCGGCTGGAGAATTTCAGCCGCCCTCCCAACCTGTGGAAGTGTCGCAAGCCTTCACTCAAGGATTCGAACACGCCGGTGGCTGCATCTCACAGAATTCGGGCGCCGCGTGCGCAGGATCGAAGTCTGACACTTGCATTTCCGATTACCGCGCGGGTTACGATGCCGGCAAAAAGAAATTCAATTTGCTAATGGAAGAAGCCTTCCAAGAAGGAAAGCGCGCCGGCGCCAAGGGCGACGTCCAAAAGGGAGGCGCCAGCCCAAACGCGGTCGGCCCGTGCAGGTACGAATGGATTCAACAGTATGATAAAGGACATTGGGCGGGTAAACACCCGAAGGCGAAATTATGACCTGGATGATCGTTTCTCTATTATTCAATTTCGCATTTGCGCAAACCTCCACGCCACCGCCCGCGGCTCCGCCGGGCACTTCAGGCAAAGCTTACGAATTGGCCAAGCAAAAAAAGTGGCCCGAGGCCAGGACCGAGGCGGTCAATGCAACAAAGAGCAACCCCAATGACGGCAAGGCCTGGTTTATGCTCGGTCTGGTGGAAGAGCGCACCGAGAATCTTTCCGAATCCGCCGCTGCCTATAAAAAATATTTAGCGATGAACCCGGATCCCAAAGTCGCCGCGACTATTAGCGCCAAAGTGCCAGATCTCGAAAAGCGCGCGCGGAAAAAAAGCGAAGCGAAATACAACAATGACACCTGGGGATTGTTCCTCGGCTACTCGCCTTCCGTGCAATCGACCATGGCCGATCAACTAGACAGCGATTTTAAAACCACGATGGATATCGGCATGAACTTCGGCTCGTTTATTATGGGATACCGGCGCGGTTATGCCACAATCCCGAAATTCAAGGCCCCGCCGATCGGTGTCACCACGGGCACCCTGGTCTACACCACGATCACAGACGGCAAACAATCCTTTGGCGAACTGTATGTGGCCGGTTTAATTCCGATGATCCCTCCATATGACAAGTGGGGCGGCGCGCAGCTGGGACTGCCGCTGTTTTTTGGAATGTACTCGCAAAACATCAAGGCCGGTGACCGTAACTTCGGCAACATCGCGTATGACTTGGCCACGGGTCTGAGCGTGAAGTGGTTTACCCGCTCGCCATTTACGGTTGAGCTGGCGGGTCTTTATCACTTGGCGATTCCGTTTTGGGGTGTGCGCGAGAGCTCCGGCTCCAAAACCATCCGCAGTATGAAAGACGAAGATATTCAGGGCCGCAACAGCGGACTGGAATTGCGCATTGGAATCGGTTTGTTATTTGGCAGCGAACCCAAAGGTCACTACTGAAAAATCGCGGTGTGTAGCCGATTGGTGCTGAGGATATTGTCAAATTCCACCCACCCGACATAGGCCCTGCAGGAGTTTGAAACTAGGACCGTCGGCCGAAACCCACTCACGGCGGGATCAGGATCGACATTGAGATTGGCCGTCGCGCTGTTGGCAAGAAAATTCCATCCGGTGGCGTAATAGGCAAGTCTAAGAGATTGTCCCGACCCTAAATCTTCCATCCAACCCGCCACCATGGTGTAACCGATAAAAAACGCCGCAGGCGGTGCAATTTCCACGCTGAAGGAGTTGTTAGCGTTGATACCGTTGGCACCGCCGTCAACAAACGTCCACTGAGGACCATTGTCGAGACCGTTGTAGACCCGCGCTCGGACAGCGGTGATGGCCGGTCCCGATCCATGTGGCTCCACCCAGAATAAAACAAGTTCGCGGGCATTAGAGATTAATTTTAATTGGCTAGCATCTTCAGAGGTCGAATAGTTGAGACCGTTGGTTCCATTGCCGTCCACCATAGACCAAGAGGCTGAAGAATCATTGCCATTATAAACCGCCACGCGAGCCTGAGTGTCGGCGCCATTAGATTCCTTCCAAGCCACATACAGTTTGGAATCGTAAATTGCGAGCACCGGCGCTTCCGCATCTTGAGCGGTGTTCTTGTTCAATCCGTTGGCGCCGTTGCCGTCAACAAAGGTCCACGCCGGCGCGCCATCGTCCCCATTGTAAACCGCAGCGCGGATTTGCGAAACCAGTCCGGCGTTAGTTTCGCTCCAAATTAAATATAATTTAGAATTGAACGTAATCAGCTGCGGGTCATTGCCGAATTGAGCAGGACTTTTATTTAATCCGGTCGCGCCGCCGCCGTCGACAAAGGCCCACGAAGGCGCGCTGTCATTGCCATTGTAAACCGCGGCGCGGATTTGCAGACTGGGTCCGGCGGCGTCTTCCGTCCATGTGGCATAAAGTTTATCGTTGAACGCCGCGAGTTTTATTCCCGCCGCAACGGAACCCACTGTATCTTTGTTTAATCCATTGGCTGATCCCACAACACGGGCCCACGAGGGCGCGGAGTGATTGCCGTTAAACACCGAAACCTGCACTTCATCATTGGCGTCAGCCACGATGAATTCACTCCAGCCGATATAAATTTTGCCGTTGAGTTCCGTCAGATTAGGAGCGTCCGCCGAATCGGTCCCGAGATTTAGGCCGGCGGATGAGTTGAGCAGCGCCCGCCCGGAGTAGGCCGTGAACGGACACGTACTGCCCCCGCCGGCACCACCACCGCCGCCACCGGAGCAGTAACACAGTGTGAGCGCGATAGCGGTTAAAGCCCCGCTAAAGGTCCATTGACGGCGCAAATTCATCAATAATATTCGGCATTTTTCGGGCTAGACTTGACTGGACGTTGGTCTGGCCTTGTAACGCGTGGCTGCTGCCAAAATACGCCCAATATTGACACTATTAGAGCATGGTCATTGAGCAGCTTGCGGGGCCCCATCAGGATCAATTTTTGCTTCTGATCCGGGATTTCGCGGAGAACGACAAAAAAAATTTTCTTAGATTGTTCGGCGATAAAAGCTGGGACTCTAAATCCTTCCTAAAATTTGTGAAGGATTGCGATAAGAGCCGCATGGATTGGCGTCCCGGAGCTGACAAAGTTTCTCTCACACATTATGTTTTGCGCGACCACGGCGTAATCTGCGGATACGGGCGCATGCGGTTTCCGCTCAACGAGGAAACCGAAAAACACGGGGGCAATTTGGAATTTTATGTGCCGCCGGCCAAGCGCGGCCACGGGTATGGCGCGCTGACGTTGAACCGGATGTTGTTTGAAGCCGTTCGGGCCGGCATGGCGCGCGCGCTGGTGACATGCAATGCGTACGACACCGCCGCGATCCGATGCGTGGAGAATAACCGCGGCGAGCTCATCGACGACGGCGATAAAATAACGGCGCGCTTTTGGATCCGTTTCCGTTAAAGAGGGGGGCATATGAACCGCAGAAAATTTCTGGCTTCCACCGTCGCGGGCGCGGTCGTGATGGAATTTGCCTATGAGTGGCTCAAAGCTCCTGAAGCCGCGGGCTTTGAACTCGCCACCGCCTATGGCGATTGGGTCGAATCGTTTATCGAGAAAGTCGATCCTCCACTAGCGAGCGAAATTGTGTTCTTTGATCCGGGTTCTATGCGGCTCAAAAATTTTAAGGTCCCATTCCGAGTGCATATGCTGGTGCAAAATCCTAAACAGCGCGAGCAGTTGGTGATGGTGTCCAAATGGGGCCGTCAGATTGCCTCCTTTGACCGCGCCCGGGGCAAAATCACCAAGGTGAAGGAACTTCCCGAGGGCCGCCGGTTCTTTGGCCATGCCGCCTGGGATTCCGAGGCTGGTGGATTTTGGGTGACCGAACAAGACGACAAAAAAATTGCCGGCCGCCTAACGTTGCGCGGGCCGGACCTGGAAGTGATCCGGGAATACTCCAGCTTTGGCATTTTCCCTCACGAAATTCGCATGATTGAACCGGGAGTTTTGCTAGCGGCCAATAGTGGCGACTATTTTAAACGTTACCTCGATGGCTCGGTGCCCTTAGATCGCCGGATTAGTAATTTGTCCTGGATCGACACCCACAGCGGCTCTCTCAAGAATCAAGTTCGCTTTCCCAAAATACTAGGCACGGCCGGCGCCTCGCATTTTATGCCGGTGCCCGGAACGGATTTAATATTTGTCGGAACCATGTCGGCGCTGACCGAGCAGCCGACCACTGTTTTGCGGGTCGACAAGGATCAAGTCACGCAATTGGCGGGAGATCCCAATGGCGAGGAATCGTACCGGGGCGAAGTCGTGTCTTTTGCTATGGCCGATCATAATCAGCGCGTGATGTGGACTCACTCGAAGGCCCGCGGGGTCTTCAGCTCCACACTTGCGGAGGGCGCCAAGGCCCGCTTGGTTATCCCCGCCAGTTCGCGCGGCATCGCCAGCGTGGACGGCGATGTGATCGTCGCCCACGCGAATAAACAGTTATTGTTAAGGCTGCGGGACGGAGAAGTGGTGCAAAAAACACTCGGACCGGACCTGGCGGGTCACCGCTGGGGCTCACATTTAGTGAAGTTGGATCCCGTTTAGGGTGTGGTTTTGCATAAAGACAGCTGACAGGCCACCTGTGGCGGCATCAAATATTCGCACGTCGAGACCAGCTGATTGTCTTGGTTGTATTGGACCGCCAACGTTTCCAGTTCCGCCAGCAACGATTGAATCTGCGTTAAATTCACATTCAAATTGGACGTCACGAGATAGGTGGAGGGCCCGCCGCAACCTCGGCTTCCCGCCGGCAACACCGCGCACTCGGAGACCGATGTGCACCGCAGATCTTGCTCGGCCAAATCTTCAATCGCCTTTAAACGTTGTTCTAATTCCTCAGCCGTCACGCCGCCTTGCCCAGACGACTTGGATAGTGAGCTGTTCTCAGCCGAGCCGCAATTCTGAAACGCCACCAGAAGAATTCCGGTGAGGACAGTGAGTGTTGCAATTTGAGACAGCTTGATCGGCATCTTAATATATAGATGCAATCAATAAACCCGCCTGCTTAAGACCAATAGGTTTTAACAGGGCAGTTTTTAGACAGTGTCGACGCCGCAGGCCTCGATCAACCCGGAAAGCACCGAGTGAAAGTGCGCTTGTGTCTGCATTTTTCCCGCACCGAAACGCTTCTCCAATTCCATTCCGATCATGGGCACCTTAGCCGATCCACCGGTGAGGCACACCAGATCCACTTGTTCATTGGTGACATTGGCCTGCTTCAAACACTCATCGAGCGCTAGAAAAATGGATTTTTTCACTTCCTGCGCCCATTCCTCAAACTGCGGCCGCTGAAACTCCGCTTGCATTTCCAGGCCCGGATAGTCGAACTTGAATTTTGCATCGCCACTCCCAGATAGATCCCGCTTGGTTTGTTCGATATGTTCAAAGAACGAAAAAATCTGCTGGTCTTCGATCAGCAAAAATAGCCGGTCGATATTGTCGCGGTCTTTTTCACTCAGCGCGCCTTTGCGGATCTCGTGGATAAAATTGTAGGTGTCCTGCTCTTTGAGGTGCACGATATGCGCGGGCCGGTTCAAGCGGTCCATGATGGACCGGGGCATTTTTAAAGTGTTGCGCCCGAGCGAAACTTTGTATTCCGCCTGCGCGCCGAAATTTTCATTGAGACGTTTGCTCATAAATAAACTGTCGAGCGCGTCGCCGGCGAGCGGACAGCCGTCAAGGCCAAGTACATGCTCTTTTTTAAAACCAAACGGGCCGATGCGGATCAAAGTGAAATCGGAAGTCCCGCCACCAAAATCGCCGACTAGCACGATTTTCTCTTGTTTTAGGGTCCGCCTTAAATCGAGCGCGGCCGCCAAAGGTTCAGGCACGAAGCGGACTTTTTTAAAGCCGGCGAATTCGGCCGCCTTGGTCATGCGGTGAAGCGCGAAGGTGTCGGACTCCGTGTTCATGGAATATCGCGCGGGCCGGCCGATCACCGCTGATTCCAGGGTCAGTCCCAGATGGGCCTCCGCCCGGCGTTTCATCTCCAGCAGGAAAATTCCGATCATGTTTTCCAAAGTAAGAACACGGTCGTCCACGAACGTGCCTAAATAGTTGCGGTTGGGCAGATGGGATTTAAACGAACGGAACAGCCGCCCCTCCATATCCTCTTCCAAATACTGCTGAATCGCGTCGGAACCGTAGTGACAAATATTCTGATTGGGAAAGTAAAGAAGAGTGCGCAGCAATGTGGGATCTGGAGCGCGCGGATCGAGCGGGAGCGCTTCCACGCGCTCGCCAGTGATCCAC
>JANMVK010000411.1:0-4918 GCA_031392725.1 Pseudobdellovibrionaceae bacterium | reverse complement strand
GCCGCTTTTCTCCATGTCGGATTTTGGCACGGCGTCCGCTTGCTTAAGGTAGGCCTGCGCGAGCAGCATGTGCCATTGGAAATTTTCTTCCTCTTTTTTCATGATGATGGTGAGAATGCGGACTTCATCTTCATACTTTTTGAGACCGGAGTAGGCGAAGGCCAGCGCGCGGAAGCCGGCGGCATTCAGCTGGTCGGTGTAGGAGTTTAGCAGTTCCACGGCCTTGTCGTATTTTTGCTGTTCGATCCACACTTCCGCCAATTTTATCCGTGGCGACATATTGTCGGGATTATCTTTGATCTTCTTTTCCAGCACGTCCACGGATTGGGCGAACGCGTTTATGGAGAACAGTAAAATGATCAGAGTTTTCGCCATAGTCCAATCGTATTTGTGCCGCACATTGGACGCAAGTCCAGGACCTATTAGATCACTAATTTGCATCCTTGAATGTGACTTGAGGTGGTGCTGGTTCACGTACGGATTGTCCACTGCCCGCGCTGCCATCATCCGCCATTGACGGAGGTGCGGTTAAAGTGGCCGGCCGGATCGCTTGTTGAAATGCATCTTGGCGCCCGGCGTACCGGCTCGAAAGAGCGGCGTTGCCCGAATTGGCGTTCATGTAAGACGAGAATGAAATTCTTTTGCGCGGAGCTGACGGCATCACGGCAACGGCCATAGGTTTAATCACCTGAGCGGGCGCGCGTTCGATGTCGAGCAGAGCGTGTTCATCTTTTGTTTCATCTTCCCAGAAATCAGCCAAAGGATCGTTTGATTTTTTCTTTTTCTTCTTTTTCTTAACGGGATTCTCCGCCGCCGGTGGCCGGGTGGACGCGGTTTCCACAGAGGCTGTTTTCATTGCCGGCTCGGTGTCAAAATCAGCAAAATCCAAATTTTGTGATGGCGCCGGCCGTTTCTTCTTACGTTTGTGCCGGCTGGCGCTCTCCGCGCAAATATCAGGGCGGACCGCGCAGATGTCGTCCGTGCTCACGGCCGAGCCAATGTCCTCGGCGCCCGAGGCCGCGAAGGAGAATCCGAATAGTAATGATAGGAACGGGACTAAGGATCGCATTGCTATCAATATTGTAGCTGAACTTGAGGGATATCGGCCACTTCTCCAGGCGAGTGTCTCAAACTGAGAATCGGGTCGGGCGGATTGCGTGAGAACGCCGTCACTCCATTAACTCCAAGTCGCATTATTCCGATGCAAACAGTGGGCGTTTACCAGTGAAAACGCCTAACCCGCTGTCTCGTAATGAGATTTTGGGGCCTGTGACGTTTAGCGCACCTAGGTGTCGAAAGTCTCTTCGAACATAGGGGGTTAAACGTGCCGAGCGAGTGGCACAAACCTCGCTCTAGCATTGGGGAAGGGAGGCTGCATGAGCCAAGACAATTCAAACAACAATGTGATCCAATTTCCGGGTCGCAAAAAAGAAGCTGACGTTAAACCCGAAGCTTCCCAGACGATTGTTGCTCCTGAAGCCGCGGTCGCCGACCAGCCGAAGGCCTTGCCTAAACGTAAATCGAAAAAAACTTTGGCCGGCACTGTCCTCGCCGTGATTCTCGCCACCGGAGCGGTGAACCGCTACGTATTTGACGGCCGCACCCAATCGATGGACTTCACATCGTTCAACGCCGAGTCCATTTCCAACCCCAACGTTCAGCGTGCCATTGCCAGCATTGAAAAATTCAGCTATTCGCGCGATGCCCAGTGGGAAAAACAAGTGGCCGAAAGATTGGCCGCCAGCACCGTGCGCGACATCGCGTCGACTCACATTGGCCGCTCCGCCACCATGGAAGAGAAACTGCGCTGGGGCACTCTTGAGGAAAAGTACACGATCACCTATAAACCTGAAAACCACCGCATTCACAGCATCTTGCTCCAGGACGAGGCCGCCGATCCGTCGTACATCCTCGACCGCGTGAAGTTTTTGAAGGAATACGGCCCCCTGTTTGAGAGCGAATTTGAATCGGCTAAGTTGAAGTCCGTGGAGAGCAACAACGAGAAAATCGTTGAGGCCTACACCATCTTCGATAAACAGAACCGCCCCACCGGCGAGGCCCGCTTTGAGCTGGACCGCTTTAAACGTTTACTCTCGCTAAAAGTCGAGCCGGTCCAGATCTAATAGGGGACCGGTTCCCGGCTAAATCCTAAGTCATTTTAATCCGATAAACATCTTGTATGGTCATACCGGATGAGACCTTAAAACGCCGCGCGTCCTCGATGGAAGTTCGGCTCGACACCAGGGAGATGCCCCTTCTCCTCGCGCGCCCGCTTGACCGCCTCGCCGCCGCCATCATCGATGTGTTTATTCTTTTAGTTCCGCTTTACATTTTGTTAAGCGCTCCGCTTAAGCGCTGGATGATGACGAGCTTTATCCTCGGCTCTGAACCTGATTTTTTAGCCACGATCATCGCCATGGTGTTACTCGCAATGGTGATCCTGGTGGTTTACCAAACGGCGTTTCACTATTACAGCGGCGCCACCATCGGCAAACGCATTTTTGATTTGCGCGTGGTCCCCATGTTCGCCGGCGAAAAACTGGGATTTTGGGATCACTGTTTGCGTTCGGTGCTGTGGGTTGTGGAAATCCTGTGTTTGGGACTACCTTGGTTGTCGGTGTTCAGCAACCCGAAGAGACGTCCCCTTCATGACCGCATGTGTGATACGGTCGTCGTCACTCGCGGCCCGGCCGGAGTGCGCGGACCGGTGCCATGGGAACGCACGCTGGTGCGATTTATGTTTGCCTCTTTGCTCGCGGTGATCGCGTTGTCGGTCACTATTCAGGTGCGCGGCGCTTTGGATAAATTGAAAATGGAAAAAACTTTGTCGGCCATTGTCGACCGTGATCTGGGCGATTGCGAAGTGGTGAGTTCGGCCGCCGATGATGAGAGCATGGACCCGCATAACCGTTTGAAAACCGCCATGACTTTGTACGCCGCCGGTCTCGCGGACCGTTCGTGCCTGGAGTCGGAAGTGGAAGGGGAGATCGCCAAACAAATCGCGGTGGCTCCGATTACTTATCTCGCGCAAGCTTTTATCTATGCCGATGACGCCGAAATATCCAATTCCTACCTCGATGAAGTCTGTGAGATGGCGCCTGGAACCGTTGAATGTTCCATGAGTCAACTGGTGACCAGCTGGTCGGATGAAGACTGGCCGGCCGTTGAAGAAATTCTGAAGATGGCGCCCAAGGGCAGCGGCTACATGGAAGTGTGGGGTGTGCGGCATTACATGAAGCAAGCGTCTTACAGTAACGCCCTGACCTCGCTCGATCAGTTACTCAACAACCGCGAACTGGCGGAGTTCACCTTATCGCAACGAGTGAAGGCCCTGTTTAACTTCTACCGGGAGCCCGAGGCCGTGGCCGCCTTTCAACAAGCGGTGATCACCTTGCCGCCGGATCAAGGCGAAGATTTAAGTTCGTGGGTTTGCTACCAGCAATTGCAGAGTACCTGCGCCGCGCGCGCTGAGACTCCGTGCATGCATGCCATGCCGGGTGCATTGACCCAAGAAATTGATTTCGAACGGCCAAGTCACGCGCTGGCCCATGTGCTGGCGATGGAATGCAAGGGCGAACACAACATCGACTACGCCACCTTCGTGGACGCCGTGCGCGACCCCGACTGGCAAATGTTTTTTCAAGCCAATGTGAAACGGGCCAAAGAAGATAAAAGCGGCGCCTCCGATTTGTTCGGTAAATTATTTAAATCCGAGACCGCACCTGAACTTTTGCGCGTTGAGGCCGTGCGCCGCTGGATTAAGTTCGCATCTCCCATTCAAATGGAAAAACTGGTGGACTCGTGGCTCGACTTCAGCTCACGTGAGGGCTGGGTCAAGATCGGCAACATTCTTTTCGCCCGCTTGGCCGAGCAGAAAAATCCCGAGATGGCTTTGAAAGTCGCCCGGCGCTTGGCCAATGATGAAGTGCTGTCCCCGATGGCGCTAAAAATTCTCGCCGGATTCACCGATCCGCGGGAGACGGACCGCCAGCCCGCCGCCCATAAAGCTAAAGAACAAATCAAACAGTTGCTGGATTCCGTGGGAGACGACGAGTGATCTTCCCCATCCTCAATGGCTTATTGAGCTGGCGCAAAGCTCCCGTCGCGTGGCTGCTGGTGCTATTGAATGTCGGGGTGCTGGCTTACACCAGTTACGCGGGCCATGAGGCCCAAGAAGGTCTCGAAGAGTTAATGAAGGGAAAATATTTTCTCACCGCTCAGGGGCGCATCTATGCCCAGTACGTGGACCGCGAGGCCCAGACTGAGTATCCGCCATTTCTCAAAGAGCTGGCGGCCAAAGTCGACAGCGGGGAAGTGGTGCGCGCCGAAATGCTCGGACAACTCGCGTTCCGGGATTTGACCTTTATCCACGACGCCGAGACTTTAAGTTACGATGGCGATCAGGTGGCGTTCCACTATTGGAAGAAAAAAATTGAAGATGTAAGGGGTTTTCAGGAATCCCATCCGAGTTTTACCCTGGGTTTAAATGCGGAAGACACTTCGTTAAGCAAATGGGTGTCGTATATTTTTGTCCATAGCGGCGGTTTGCATTTGATCGGCAATATGCTGTTTCTGGTGATCTTCGGAGCCGCGCTCGAAGTTCAGATCGGCGGCTTAGGTTTTCTTGTGGTGTTTTTACTTTCCGGAGTGATGGCCGCGGGCAGTTTCGCGGTTATGACCGGAGTCACCAGTTCCCCATTGGTGGGAGCAAGCGGCGCTGTCAGCGGAATTATGGCACTCTATTGTTTTTTGAATTGGACGCGGGCGGAACGATATTTCTATTGGTTCTTTCTGCCGTTCCGCGGATTTATGGGATTTGTTTTTTTACCCGCTTGGGTGGCGCTCGTTCTGTGGGCCATCAATGATTTGTCGGGATATTTGGGCACACTGCCAGAATTGGGCGGAGTCGCTTACACCG
>JANMVK010000355.1:0-2481 GCA_031392725.1 Pseudobdellovibrionaceae bacterium | reverse complement strand
CGCTATTGGCACGGACGTACTGACCACGCCGGCGCTGCAAGGTTTGTTCACCATGATGTACAACGTGCCGCTGTTGCCGCTCACGCGTTTCAATAACACCATCGTCATGGGTTCCGCCGTGGTGACCATCACCTTAAGTCCCTTCGTGTTTTTTATCAGCCGCGCGCTGATCGCCAAGTACCGCGTCACCTTGGTCGCGCGCTTTAAGCAAACCAAATTCTGGAAAGCCGTTCAGGCCACCTCCCTCTACAAATGGTATTACACATATGACAACCTCTACGGATCCTAAAGCTGTTAAGACACCAAAACCGAAAGGCCCCATTCGCTGGGAAGCCGTGGTTCCCGCCGCGGTATTTATTGCGCTGGTGATGGCCTATTTCACTTTGTTCTTTGACGGCCATGTCCGCCGCGGAATCGAGTATGCGGGCACGCAAATCAACGGCGCCGAAGTGAATGTCGGCTATCTGTCGACCAGCTTCTTTGGCGCACGCTTGGAAATCGGCGACATCCAGGTGACCGATAAAAACAAGCCTGAGCGAAATCTGATGCAGGTCGGGAAAATTCTGTTTCAAATGTCGTGGGACGCTTTGCTGCGCGCGAAGGTTGTGGTGAATGAGGCCTCGATCTTAAATATTCAGGCGCTGAACCAGCGCAAATTGCCGGGTTACGTGATTCCACCGGAGCCGCCCTCGGATAAACCCTCCATGCTGAAAAAAGCCCAGGATCAAGTGCTGGCGCAAACGCAGAAAAAGCTGAACAAAAATTTTCTCGGCGATATCGCCGGAATTTTGGGCGGAGCCGATCCTAAAGATCAGTTGAAGGCCATCGAAGGCCAACTTAAATCCGACGCCCGCATCAAAGAATTGCAAAAAGAGCTGAAGGAAAAAAGCGCCAAGTGGGAACAGCGGATCAAGGAACTGCCGCAAGCCAAAGAACTCAAAGAATATGAAACCCGGATCAAGGCCCTTAAATTTGACCTGAAAAATCCCGGGGAATTGGCCGCGTCATTGAAGGAAGCCGATAAGATTATCAAAGAAGCCGATCAAAAAGTGAAGCTGGTGGATCAAACCAGCAAGGACGTCAAAGGCGACATCAACAATTACTCGCAGGCCTTTAAAGATCTGGAGAAAATGGTCACTGAAGACATTAAGGATCTGCAAGAGCGCCTAAAGCTGCCCAATGTCGACGCCAAAGAATTTTCCCAGCAGCTGTTTATGCAAATGATCGAGCAGAAACTGGTCACCGTCCGCAAATATTATGAAGTGGCGAAACAATACATGCCGCCCAAGAAAACCGCTGAGCAAAAACAGGCGGAAAAAGATGAACAGCTGGTGCCGCGCAAACGCGGTGACGGCAAAAACATCCGGTTTCCCATCACCACCGGCTATCCGTTATTTTGGCTCAAACATGCCGGCATCAGTTCTGAACTGGGCACGTCCGAATTCAGCGGCAAAGTAAAAGGTG
The DNA here is from genome assembly GCA_031392725.1 of Pseudobdellovibrionaceae bacterium. Lineage (GTDB taxonomy): Bacteria > Bdellovibrionota > Bdellovibrionia > Bdellovibrionales > UBA1609 > JALHOQ01. Next base: position 1,017 of record JANMVK010000355.1, on the reverse strand, counting down.
ATATCCATGACCTGACTACCGACCCGGCTTTTATTAAACGACCCGCGGTGATCAAAGTCGTTGGGGATTTCCCCAAGCAAGGAATTCAAGGACTCGACGCTAAAATCACTCTGGATCACACCCAGGACGTGGCGCGGGAGTCGATGCTGGTGAGCGTGAGCAGCTTTCCGCTCGGAGAAACTAAATTTTCCGACAGCCCCGAGGTAAGCCTGGCTCTGGGCCAAGCGCGTGGCTCCAGCATTATGAACGCCACTCTGGTGGATGAAACCATCAAAATGGACATCAAAAGTACCTTTGGCGAATTGCAATATAAGCTCGAGGCCAAAAACAAAATGGTAAAGGAAATCCTCGACAAGATTTTAGCCGGCATTCCGCTTATCACCTTGAACGCCGGCATCACCGGCTCATTTAGCAACTTCGATATGAATATTAATTCTAATTTGGGCGAGGAATTGGCCAAGGGCTTTAAAGCTCAGCTGCAGGCCAAGATCGATGAAGCCAAGGCCCAATTGCGTAAAATGATCGACGCCCGCATCGGCACGGAACGCGACAAGCTCAAGGCGGAAATGGATAAAACTATCGGCGGCCTGACCAAAGATCTCGACGGCAAAAAAGCCGAAGTGGACAAAACCGTGCAGGAAGCTAAAAACCAGGTCAAAGGCGAACAAGGCAAGGGCCAGGGCAAGAAACTTGAAGAGGAAGCCAAAAAACTTCTAAAGGGCTTCAAGTTCGGCGGGTAACCCCGGTGTTATCCGGGGCTAAAGGTTTCGTTTTACTTCTTAGTGCAACTCAAATAGTCGTCCACCAAGTCATCGCCATTGGGCGCGGTGGCGCCGGCCACAAAGCTGGGAATCTCTTTAATTTTCGAAACGCGAATCACCGCGCCTTCAGTTTGGCGGCTGGGCTCTTTAACCAATTTTTTATCCACCGGGTGGGAGTTCGCTACCTGGGCGAAAGTGTCGGCATCCGCGCTGCCACTGTTCAACTGGCGCACTTCGATCAGATCTTCGGCATAGC
>JANMVK010000318.1:0-3081 GCA_031392725.1 Pseudobdellovibrionaceae bacterium | reverse complement strand
GCCGACGAAGTCGGAGCCATGACTTTCCGTCTAATGCAGGCTTCCTGTTGATCAGTGTCAGTCAAAGTCTCAGGCTCAGTAACAGGGCCTGGGACAGTTGCCCGATTCCGCTGCCAGGCTGCCGGCTGCCGGCTGCCGGCTGCCGGACTGCCCGATTAACTGCGCCCACCACTACATTTCTTATTAGCCTTAATGTAAGTCTCCAAATCATCAGCCAGCACATCAAGATTGTTCATAGCCTTTTGCGCGGCCTCAGCGCACGCGCCAGTCTGTGATTTTTTAAAGGCATCAATTTGGTCAAACACCGCGCCACCTTGTTTGTGGATCGCGTGCGCTTTGTGGGGCCCGCCCGAAAGGCAGAACAAGGCGGCCTGGGTACTGGGCTTACCCGGAGTGATTTCGGGCACAGTAGGCCACTCTTTCTTATACTCTTGAACTTTTTGCGAGAAGGCATTGCCGCTGGTTTCAAGCTGCGTCAGCTGTTGCATGGCGGCCGGATTACAGTCCTGAGCGTGAACTGTGGTGGACAGCGAGGGAAGAAGACTCACACCTAAAATCAATAATAGAAACTTCATCAAGGCACCCCTTGATAAATATTATGACCAACAATCGCCGGAAAAGCAGTGAAATAAATGTACGCTAGCCGTTTCAAAATGAGACGCAATCACCACACTTGAACGCGGTCCTCCGGCTTTAAATACATTTTATCCCCGGCCTTGCAGGCAAAGGCTTTATAGAAGGGGTCCTTATGCATGACTTGCTGGTTGATGCGCGCTTCGGGCAGAGCGTGGGGATTGGTTTTCACCATCACCTTTTTTGTCGCCGGGCGCATGACGTTGCACCATAGGCGTCCGTAACTCACAAAAAACTTGCGGAGATCCTCGACATTCGCCTCTTCCATCTTTGGGAATGCGGTGTGGAGCGAGAAATACAAACCCACATTGTCGCCGATATTTTCGCCCAGGGTCAGTTTGCCGTTGTGGCCCACTTTATCGAACTGCGCGATGAGTTTGGCTCCGCGCTCACCAAAGGCTTTGAGATCCGCGGGAGTCATCCAATTGCGCAATTTGCCCTTGGAATCATATTTAGCGCCTTCATCGTCCACGCCGTGCCCCAGTTCATGGCCCACCACCATGCCCATTGCGGCCAGGTTTTCAATGCGGGTCTGTCCCACATCAAAAAACGGATACTGTAGAATTCCTTGCGGCAGAAAAAACTGATTGTCCTCGGCGCTGTAAAACGCGTTCACGGTGAGGGGGCCGGTAAACCATTGCGACCGTTTGCGGTCTTCCCGGATCCGTTTCACCAACAGTTCGAGGCCGGACTCGGCAAGAGTCCGCTGGTTCTCGACAAAATTGGTTTCGCTCAACGTTCCAATCTTGGCAAAGGACCAGTCTTCATCACGATCCGGTTTGACCAAACGCAAAGGCGCGGATTTTATTTTATTTACCGCTTCTTTGCGGGCCGACTCCGATAACCAGGTGTTGCGTTTGATTCCCTCAAGCAAGGAGGCGCGCACGCTCTCGGCGATTTCGCGCACTTTCGCCCCATCGAAGTTGGGATACAGCACGGCCAGAAGTTCCGCATCGAGCTCCTGCCCGAGGGCCATCGCCGCTCCCGTGCAGCGTTCATCGCGCGGAGGCTCCACCGGCGGACCGCCCAAGTGTTTGAGCGCGAATTTTATCGAGGCTTTGCGAAACGTGGGATAGGCGTCATCCATCACGACTTTGAGCCGGTTGTAGAGCATGATGCTTTGCAAATCAAACAGCGGCGCTTCGGCTAAATACTTGTCCATAAAAGCGAACGAGTCTTTGGTGATCACGCGGATCGCGGTCTTCGCCGGGATCTTGCCAAAAATTCTTTGCCATTCGATATGCGGGTAAGCCGCTTTAACTACATCGAGCTTTTGATAGGTATTGTCCGAAAATAATTTTCTAAATTCTTCGGGCGCGGGGAGACTCTTGGCCAGGCCTTTTTCAAACTCCACCACGGCGGCGGCGCGTTCCTTTGGCTTATCCACTTTTAAATCTCTGAATAAGGCTTCCAAAACGATGTGCAGGTCCGCCACCGGAATCTTTTCCAGGTAATAGCTTTTTTCGGCCAAGCTCAGGCCCCCTATCGCCAGCCCGACATCATTGCGGTCAGGATTGTCCTGGTTCGCGATTTCAAATACGCCGACAAACAGCCCGTCCGGGGTCATTTGCCATCGATTAAACAAATCGACTAAGGCTTGGTGGTCTTTGGGACCCAAAATGGCCTCGATCCCTTCCTTCACATAGGCCAGTTCCTGGATTTTGTGCTGTTCCACATTCATGCACGCCTGATAAATTCGTTTTACATTTTTGGTGCGTTCCAATTTCGGTTCAAGGCCCTCGGTCAGCAATTTGAAATAGGCCTTTTTGATATGCAGCATGCGTTCGCCCGAATCGGAGAAAGAAAAAAACCAGCTGGAACGGTCCTTCGGCAGCTTGAAGGCGGATTCCGCTCTCTCACAAACATAGCGGTGAAAGTCGTCACACGGTTTAATTTTGGTGCTGAGCGGAAACTCGCGGCGGAGCGGAACCTTTGAGCCTTTAAGCAAACTCTCAACCGAAACTTCATCGCCCGCGGCAAAAACATTCGCAGTGGCCATCGCCACAAGTGCTAAAACAATTCGCATAGATCCTCTTTTCGGTGTTTTAACTTCTTACCCGGTCCACGGCCTGATGCCACTCAGTCATTTTTGTTTTTCGCGCGGAGGCGCCTAATTTGGGCGTGAAATCGCGGTCCAGGGCCCAAACTTTTTTGATTTCGGGCACGCCACTCCAAAAACCGACGCCAAGTCCCGCTAAAAACGCCGCGCCGAGCACGGTGGATTCAGTTTGTTTGGGCCTTTCCACTTGAACGCCCAAAAAATCCGCCTGCATTTGCATCAGCAAATCATTTTTCACGGCGCCACCGTCCACGCGCACGGTGCGCATGCGCCGGCCAAGATCCTGTTCCATCGCTTTTAATATATCCACATTCTGTAAAGCCATCGCCTCAAGCGTGGCGCGGGCCAGTTGCGGCCGGCCCGATCCGCGAGTCATGCCAACAATGGCG
>JANMVK010000257.1:0-9480 GCA_031392725.1 Pseudobdellovibrionaceae bacterium | reverse complement strand
CAGGAACAATGGGACAGGTGATTCCGGCGGCCCGGCAGCGCTCGACGAAGGCAAAAAATTTGGCATTGTTGTAAAACATTTGGGTCACAATGTAATTGGCGCCGGCGGCGACCTTGGCTTTTAAATATTTAACATCCAAATCTAAATTGGCTGCTTCAAAATGTTTTTCGGGATAACCGGCCACGCCGATGCAAAAATCCAAACTCGCGGCGCCGGATAGATCATTTAAAAATCGTCCCTCGCGCAATTCATGCACTTGCTTCACCAAATCCGACGCGAATAAATTCACCGCGCGGTCCTTGGCTACTTTTTTCTCGTAGTTGGGTGAATCACCGCGAATTAACAAAACGTTTTCCACGCCGAGATAATTCAGCTCAATTAACGCGTCCTCGGTCTCATGCTTGGTAAAACCCAAACATAAAATGTGGGCCACGGTGTCGACCTTAACCGGTTTTGTATAACGCCGCAGATGCCGAGCGTGCCGGGCCGTTTGCGGTAAGTTTTGCGGGTGATGGTGCCGTCGGTGTTTTCATGGAAGTAGGCCGAGGAGGTGTGCGAGGTCACATCGATAAACTGCGGGCGGACGGGCATTAACGTTTCCACCACCTCAATCACGTCGCGAATGGTGCGGCCGCGGGGCGGGGGAATGATCTCAAATGAGAATGCGGGATTCTTGGTTTTCTCTAAGATGTCTGTGACGCGCAATTGTCGATACCTCGGTGTCCCCAATTTTAAGCAAGTTGCCCATTTTGGCCAGCTTTTTGCGATGAGTCAAAGACATTTGAAGAGCAAAATGTAAGAATCCTCGCCATATGCCAAGAGCTGAATTTCTACCCTTCGCGCCTCCGTGTTTGAGTGATGCCGAAGTTGATGCTGTCTCAGAAGTCGTGAAGACCGGCGTGTGGCTTTCGTCGGGACCAAAGACCAAAGAATTTGAAGATTCATTCTGTAAAAAAACCGGCGCCGAGAGTGCGTTGGCGCTCAACTCCGCCACGGCGGGATTGCACTTAGGTTTGGCGGTTCATGGCGTGAAAGCGGGCGATGAAGTGCTCACCACACCCATGACTTTTTGTGCGACGGCCAATGTGGCCGAGTTGCTTGGCGCAACAGTAACATTGGCCGATGTTGAGCCTGACACCTTGTTGATCGACACCAAAGAGATCGAGAAAAAATTAACCAAACGCACGAAGGCGATCATTCCGGTGCACTACGCCGGTCACGCCTGCGATATGGATAGAATAAACGGCCTAGCCCGCGGCGGAAATTGCTTAGTGGTGGAAGACGCCGCTCATTGTATGCCGTCAAAAGTGGGCGATAAGTATGTCGGCTCAAGTAAAAATCTCACCGCCTTTAGTTTTTACGCGAACAAAAATATGACCACCGGCGAAGGTGGGATGATCACGGGACCAAAAGATTTAGTCGATGAGTGCCGCGTGCTCGCGTTGCACGGAATGACTCGCAATGCCTGGGACCGTTTCGCCAAAGGCGGAACGTGGAAGTACGATGTGCCGGCGCCCGGTTACAAATACAATATGACCGATATCGCGGCCGCCATGGGCGTGGTGCAGTTGAAGCGAATCGATGAGCTTTATGATAAACGCATGAAGCTTGTGAATTTTTATGACAAGTCATTTGCAGGTTCGCAGTTTATTACCACCTTAAAAGTGAAGCCTGGTTATCAATCGGCGCACCATCTCTATGTGATTTTCCTGAACCTGGAAAAATTGAGCCTGGACCGTGATGGATTTATCACGCAGATGACCGAGCGTAACATCGGCTCATCGGTGCATTACACGCCGGTGCATATGTTGAGTTATTACGCCAAGAAGTATGGCTGGAAACCGGAGTCGTTTCCCAACGCCCACCGCGCGTTTCAGCGTATGATCAGCATTCCCTTGAGTTCAAAATTAACCACTAAAGATGCGGAAGATGTCGTGCAGGCCATTGAAGACATCTGCTTAAAATTCAAAAGATGATAAAATGGGTTTTGGATATTGTGTTGTCTTTGACTGGGCTTCTGGTGCTCAGTCCGTTTTTTATTCTCACCGCGTTGCTGGTGAAAATTTATGATTTTGGTCCGGTGATTTTTGTTCAGGACCGGATTGGCCGCGGGCGCCAAACATTCCGGATGTTTAAATTCCGCACCATGGTGGTCGACGCCGAGAAAATTGGAGCGCAGATCACGGTGAGCGGGGATTCGCGTATTACACCTCTGGGAAAATTGTTGCGCGCCACCAAGGCCGATGAGCTGCCGCAACTGTGGAATGTTCTTAAGGGCGAGATGAGTTTTGTCGGCCCACGGCCGGAAGTGAAAAAATACGTCGATTTGTATTCTCAGGAGCAAGCGCGGGTTTTGGATTTGGTGCCGGGAATAACAGATCTTGCGTCTTATGCGTTTTTTAATGAGTCGGAGATTCTTGCCGCCGCTCCCGATGCCGATAAGTTTTACCGGGAGAATTTAATTCCCGCCAAAATTAAAATTAATCTGGAATATGCCGCGCGCGCGACGCCATTGACCGACCTGATTCTGATTTTTGCCACTGTTCTACGCGCATTTGGTTTGAGGAAAGATATTTTCCGCCTGGAGACAACCCATGGCCAATAAGCAGCTGGCGCTTTGGCTCGGTGGTCTGGCGTTGGCCACTTTGGCTGTGGGCGGGGCCATGGCGGCTTTTTTCCCAAATTATATCCAGTCTATTTTAGCGAGTTCGAATGGCGGTTACATCAGTGAGCTCCTGTTCCGGCATCAATTGAAAAATCCCCAGCGCTACACGGCCGAATTTTATTCCACCTATGTTCCTGAGGTCATCATTCGCATTTTAGGCCTGGGCTATGTGATTGCGGCCGCCGTTTTACTGCTGGTGACTAAGGGGCGGCGGTACCTGATTGATTTCTGGAATCACTCGTCGACCGCGTTTAATATGGGCGTGTTTCGGATTTCGCTAATGTGGATTTTTCACATCTTTGATATGAGCCCGCTGAACAATCTGCTGAATCTGACTTCGGAGGGAATGAATATTCCCATTGGCTACCGTTGGCTTGCTCCGGTGCTGCCGCCGCCGGCTTGGCTGGTGCACGGAATGTGGGACGCTTACAATTGGTTGGTGATTGTGGTGATGGTGGGATTTCTCACGCGCTTCACCGTTCCGATTCTGACGTTTGTTAGCTTTTTTGTGCTGCTCGGCCCTCAGCTGGTGGGCAAGATGAATCACTATCACCATATTTGGCTGGCGTTGTTGTTTTTAAATTTTACCACCTCGGGTGATTCTTTGTCGGTGGATGCTTTGATCCGCAAACTTCGCGGCAAACCGTTTGACCACCATCGCTACGATCAGAAGTATGGCCGGCCGTTTGTGTATGTGTGGATCGTGATGGGCGCGGTTTATTTTTTTCCGGGGTTTTGGAAATTCGCGGCCAGCGGTTTTGCTTGGGCGTTTTCCGACAATGTTCAGTTGAAGATTCTCGCGAAAATTTATGAAACCGGCCAGCAGCCGGTGATTCCTCTGTATAATTACCCGGTCCTCTGTAAAATCGGCGGGCTGGCGACCTTGTTTTTCGAAATCTCATTTCCCTTTGCCATGGTTTTTCCTAAACTCCGTTTGCTCTACGGCTTTGGCGGCATCGGCTTTCACGAATCGAACCGGCGCATCACCCAAATCGGTTTTACGTCCATTGAGTTTTTATATCCGTCCTTTATCGATTGGTCCGCCTTGGTGAAGCGCAAGTGGGGCGAGGTGAAGACGTCCAGGTACCTGGCTCCCAGGTGGCAGACGGTAACCGGGGTGTTCACCGTTGCCATGTTGTGGGTCGCGGGATTTGTGGCCGTTGAGTCTTGGCCCTGGGCCGTGTATCCGACCTTCGCTCCGCTCGAGCAGCATTTTGTAAATTCGATTGAGATGAGAGTGGCGACTGAGGACTCCAAAGTGCAATCGATCTTGCTGCAGGAAGATCCCACCCTGATTGCCTCCTACAGCAATCGGACCCGGCTGCGCTCCTATATGACCATCTTGATGATGAAGCCCGAATCGGATGAGCGCGCGAAAATGCTGAAGAGCTTGTTTGATCTTTGGCGCAAGGATCATGTGCACGAAAATGTGCGTGAAGTGGAGTTCTGGCAGGTGCAAGTGCCGCTGCTTCCCCTCGGAGCGCCTCCGGTGCCCTACAAGATATTGGGAAAACTTTAATGTTGAAGAAGGTTTTGGGCGCGGTCTTTTTACTTTATGTGGTCGCGCTTCATAGCTCCATTGCCGCCATGGAAATGTTGTCGTGGAGTATCTTTGTCCTGGCGGTCGCCGGGCGGAATTTGCAGAAAAAGTCTCTGCGCCCTCCGTTGCTGTGGCCGATGCTCGGATTGGTCGCTTGCGTGGGCATGGGATTAATACTCAATCCGCCGCTTAAACCATTTTTGTCTCAGTTTGGATTTATGCGCTGGGTATTTTTATTTTGGGCTTTTTGCTGGGCCCTGGAAATGCTTTGGGACCAAACATTCGAAAAAAAATTGATCAACGTATGGCTCGCCGTCAGCGCGGTGCTGGCGGGTTATGCTCTGGTGCAGTTTGTGACCGGATTGGATTTACGTCTTGGACACCATGTGCTGGAGCAAGAGGGCCATGTGTTTCGGTCAGCGGGATTTTTTGTTAACTGCCTGACTTTCGCTTACGTCATGGGCGCATCCTATTTTGGCATTTCAAAAAAAGCGTTTGCACGCTTGCCGCGCCCGTGGGGTTTGGTATTTTTAGCCACTGGATTTGCGGCGATCATTACATCCATGTCCCGGGGCGCTCTGCTAGCCGCAATTCTCACGGTGCTAGGATATTTGGCGGTCGCCCAGCGCAAATGGCTGCCCTATTTTTTAGGAGCCAGTATCGCGGGGGTCGCGGCGCTGTCCCTGATTTGGGGCAAGCTCGGATCTCTTCTGAAATTAACCTTCGACACCAGCTCAAACGAACGGGTGCATCTGTGGAAGGCTTACTTCAATATGTTCCTCGATCATCCGGTTTTTGGCGTTGGGTTATTTCAAGGCGATAAATTATTACCCGAGTATTACGCCCGCCTGGGAATTCAAGATCAGTTCTACTCGCACGCGCATAACATCTTGGTCCAGTGGCTAGCCGGCGCGTGAATTATTGCATTGGTGCTTTTTGTATACATCTCCTGGTTTTTCCAAAAAAAAGCTTGGGACATGCGAAACAAAACCCCCTGGGGCTGGTCCTTATTGCTCGCGCAGATTTTTGTATTGAGCGGTGGAATGACCGAGGCCAATTTTTTTGACGGTGAAGTGAACCACTTTGTGATTTTTGTGTGGGCGCTCACATTTACGATAGCCAAGGGTAAAGTATGAAATTGTTAATTAAATATTGGCGCGCCAATCAGCCGCTGCTGCTCGCTTGGATCTCCGGATTTATTTTGGTGCTGCAGGTGATGAATCTTCACTCTTATGTGGTGCAGACCGTGGATCACCAGGCCATGGTGTCGGTCAATGACGACGATGCCGCATGGAATGTGGCTAAGACTATCAAAACCCGCTGGTGGAAAGACAATGGCTGGGCGCTTTATGGTCCCGGTTACTTCCGCCTCAATCATTCTGTTCACTATTTGTGGGGCCGCACCGCCGATCCGCGCAATGAAGGCGCCAATGAGAATTGGGAGCGCACGGCTCATCATGCGGTAATGACCACGGCATTGCTTTCGGTGGTGGGCATCGCCTTGCTGATTGCCTGCCATTTGCTGGTGCCTTGGTGGCAGAGATTTTTGTTCGCGTTTGGCTTTATCGGCGCGTTCACTTCGGTTCCGGCTTACAGCGAATTTATTTTGCGCGCGCATCCCGACATGTTGTTCGCTTTTCTGACCGTGGCGGCGCTGGCCTTCACCATTCGGATGTTTATCCAGCCGCAGGAAAAACTATGGTTTCTTCTCTCGGCGTGCCTGTGGGGATTTTCGATCGCGGCTAAATTGACGACCGCCCTCTGCGCCCCGGGATTTTTGCTATTGTTTGTGCCGCCGTTTAATAGAAATAATTTTAAGCGTGGTTTGAAATACCTTGGCGTGATGTTGCTGGCCTATTTTATTATCGGCTTTCCGCAGACCATCGTGCTCAACCGGCCGGTTAAGATGATTTTGGAAATTGGGGGTCTGAGTACTCCCGTGACTTGGGCCTCAGTTAATTCATGGATAAAATTGTTCGCCCAGCAAGGGCTGCCGTTTTTTGGGTTGATGTGGCTGGCTTGCATTGATTTTACCACCCGCAAGTGGACTTTGCCTAAGGGTGCCCGCTGGCGGATATGGGCTTTTGTCGCTCTGCCATTTTTAATCCTGCTGACCAAAAATATGATGGTGCCTGCGGCCCACTACACCGTGGCATTTATTTCCATGCTGTGCTTAGCGATGGCCATGTTCTGGCGGCCGCCCTTAGCGCAATATTTCACCAGAAAAGACGAGTATCCGATTTTGCGTGGGATTTTATTTTTCGCATTGGTGCTGGCGGCCTTTGGCAGCACCCCGAAGGTCATGCAGGCGGAACTCAATAAACGTGTGGAATGCCGGCCCGAGGCGCGCGATCTCTATTCCCGCGTGAAGGATTTATACATTCAAGGCCGGAACATCTGGGTCGATCCTTACATTCCAACGATCACTGACGCTCCGAATTCACGAGTTGAAGTGAGTTGGGAAAAAACCTGGAGCGGCTACGCCAGAGGCAATTGGACCGTGCTGGCGCTGAGCCGGGAGTTTATGGGGAAATACATTGGCGCTGACATCGATGACTACACTAAGACCGACACCAAAGGGTGGGCGGGAATGCGGGAATTTTACCTTGCCTTTGCGAACGGCGATGAGGCAAAAACCCCTGAAGGACACATCTTTAAAAGGGTGTACCAGAACAGCTGCAAACAGGAGCTCTGGCTGCGGCAGTAATCCGGGGGGATTTGTGAGACTAATTTTAGGTTTAGTATTTTTGTGGTCAGCGGCCGCCCAAGCGCGCGTTGAAGTCACACACGGTTTGCCGAATTTCCACAAGGTCAGCGAAAGTGTTTACCGCGGCGGCCGCGCGCAAGAAGGCGGGCTCGAATATTTAAAGGAATCCGGATTCAAAACCATTATCAATATCGAAAATGTTGACGAGTTCATTAAGGCGGAATCCACTGAAGCCCGCCGCTTAGGTCTCAAACATATTTCCATTCCCATGGAATACAAAGTCGATCCCGACGATGCCATGATCGACCGGATTTTAGCTTTGCTGCAAGATCCCGCTAATTTTCCAATTTATCTGCATTGCAAGCACGGCAAGGACCGCACCGGTTTGGTGATGGCGCTTTACCGGGTGGAAGTTCAGGGTTGGGATGCGAAGAAAGCTTATAAAGAAATGTATAAACTGGGTTTTGCTAAATTTTGGCACAAGCTCGATAAATATTTCCGCACCCGCACGGGAATGGTCGCGCAGCGCGGGGCCTAAAAATCCAATCTAAATTGGCTGGCGCCGCCTTCCCAGGTTTCACCGGTTCCAAATCTGTCTAAATCGAAGGTCAATAGGAACGCCAGTTCGCCAGCGCGTTTAAACTTCATCGCCGTTTTTACATTTCCACGGTGTTCAATTTTATTTTGATTGTCGTAGATTGTAGAATCCCGCTCAAAGACCGTGGCGTCGTATCCTAGAGAGAGAATATGGGCGCCGAAGGATTTTGGTTTCTCGGGGAATTCAAACCAGAAAGTGGGGAGAATTTCTCTCGTGATTTCTTGGGCTTGGTTTTTTTGGTTTTCCCGGTAGAAGAAGTTGAGTCCTGGTTTTAGTTTGTATGGGCCTTGGTGCCAACTGCATTCTAATTGGGTGAGTAGGCGGGTTCTTGTTTGGATGAGATTGGTGCTGTGGTTTTCGTGGTAGCTCTTGTCCGCCAGCAGGCGGTAGCCGTATTGATAGCCGCGTTTGTGCCACTTGAGGCCCTTAATTGAAATCATTTGGTAGGAGAGGGTTGCCACTGGCGTGGCTCCTAAGGCTCGGACGGAGTTTGGTTCGTAATGGGCTTCTATTCTGCGAAAGTCGTTGGTCTCTCCGGTTGGTAAATAGGTTGAGGTTAGCGTGTAAGCCACAGGTGGGCGGCTCCAGGTGTCTGAGTTTAGGTTTTTCTGATTGCGCTGGAAATCGCCCCACAGGATAGAGGCTTCAACTTGGCGCTCGGGTTGGGGATTGAACGCGAGTGTCGCGCCCAGATCATCTTCGGATTTGTAAAGCGACGGCTGGCCGAATACGGCCAGCGCGAATTTGTTGGTGAATTGGTATCGCAACTCAATTGGCAAAGCGATACGGTCTTGTTCAAAGTCGCGTTCTTCGAGCCAATGTAGCCTGAACTCCAACTTTTCAGTCATCATGTGGTGAATCTTCAACCGATGATAGGTGAGAAACTGCTTGGTTGAGATGCTGCCAATGGATAAATCAAAAACTTTTTTCCCACGCAGCCACATTCCGTCCCACTCGAGCGGCCTTTGGTAGGTTATAAAATCACTGGAGGCTTCAGAGTCCCAGTGGTCGACGGAATCCAAAAGCAATTGATTGGGTTCAGTGACGACATGATATTGGGAATCGGATAAAGCGTGGGCCTGGATCGTCAGACAAAAAACAAAACTAAAGATCCAATTCCATTTTCGCGATGGTTTGCAGCTGCATATTGCTAGTGCCTTCATAAATTTGACCGATCTTGCTGTCGCGGAAAAATTTTTCCACTGGGTATTCGCGGGTGAAGCCGTTGCCGCCGAACAAATCCACCGCCAAGCTGCACAGGCGCTCGGCGTTGCGGGAGGAGATCAACTTTGCCATGGCGGCATCTTCCGCGAACGGAAGGCCTGCGTCTTTTAAACGGGCGGCATTGTAAACATGAAGCCTTGAGGTCTCCAGCAGGCAGCGCATTTCGGCCAGCTGAAATTGCGCGCCCTGAAACTGCGCGATGGATTTGCCGAACTGCTCGCGGGTCTTGATGTATTTGACGGTGGCTTCAAATGCCCCTTGCGAAACTCCCACCATTTGCGCGCCGATGCCGATGCGGCCTTCGTTTAAAGTTTCAATGGCGATCTTGTAGCCTTTGCCGGCTTCGCCAATCACATTTTCCTTAGGCACTTGGCAGTTTTCAAACAGCAGTTCACAAGTGCTCGACGCGCGGATTCCCAGTTTGTCTTCTTTTTTGCCGACTTTAAATCCGGGGAAGGTGCGCTCCACCAGAAATCCGGTGATGCCTTTGTAACCCTTGCTGGGGTCGGTGGTGGCGAACACTAAAAATAAACCGGCCTCATGGGCGTTGGTGATCCATAATTTGTGGCCGTTCAGAACATAGTGGGAGCCTTTGTCTTCAGCTTTAAGTTTCAGTGCAAACGCATCCGAACCGCTGGAGCTTTCGCTTAAGGCGTAGGCGCCGACCCATTCACGGGCCATTTTGGGCAAGTACTTCTTTTTCTGCGCATCCGTGGCCCAGCGGATGATGGCGTTGGTCACCAGCC
>JANMVK010000244.1:0-3014 GCA_031392725.1 Pseudobdellovibrionaceae bacterium | reverse complement strand
GCGATCAGCTCTTTGGCGCGGGTTTGTAAACGCGTGCGGTCGGCTTCAGCGACCGTGGGACTCATCTCTTTAAAGGTTTGGTAAAAGGGGCTATCTTCCACTTTTTGCGGAGTGAGCTCAGCCAGTTGTTCGGTAATCTTGAACATAAAGGCTTTCACCGGCATGGCTTTGCGTTTCGCACCTTCGCGCATGACATTGGCAATTTGCTCAGCCATTGCGGGATAACGCTCAAGGCGCGTGAGCATATTTTCATAGCTTTTAACCGTGGTGGGCATGGCCGACAGCACTTGCGTGGCGTCCACTTGAAAGCCGTCCATATGGGAAATCGGCATAAAGTCGCTGTCGAACTTGTCGCCTTCGACCGACATATTGGCGTTGCGCAGAGCTAAATCATAAGTCACGCGGTCGCGCGCGGGCAGGCCGGTGCGCTTAATTTTCAGCAAGGTGTCTCTCTGACAAACCGATTCTGCGCGGTGGCGTTCGATGGCGGCCAAAGAAATATCCGACCAGCGGTCGTCTTGACCGGGGAAGCCGACATAAGTCGCCCACTCCGGATACTCCGTCATGTAGTACTTCCACTGAGTGTCGAGAAACGTTTTGAGTTTCTTTTCTTCGGTCGTGCCGGTGACTGATTTGGAAAATTTGGCGCAGTTGGCGTTAGCGGCCAATGCGGAATTGGTCCACAGCAGACCAAGGCTCAAAATGACTAAGAGTTGTTGCATGTTCCCTCCCCAGGTGAACGATACATCTCTATGCACCGGGGGAAGGGCTGTTGTCCAGTCGAAGCTGCGGCCTAAAAATTCACCACAACGTCAGCATGCGTACGGTCAATCCAGAAGGGAGTGCCCGAGTTGTCCACTTGGCCGCGAAACACCGTTAGGTTGAGATTGGTGTTGGCAGCCACGGCGCGTCCTACAGTCACAGTGTGACCAAAGCTGCCATCGTTGCCGTTATTTATATCGGAATTGTTAACCGCCGACACCGTCGCATCCTTACCGATGGCCTGATAAGTGTAGCTGAAAGTCCAAAGCGGCTTGCCCGCGTCGTCCATGGTTTGGAATTGGGTGCCGGCCAGTTCGCCGGTGTTCTTCTCGTCAGCCGCGAAGTTGTTGATGTAATCGGCGAAGACGCTGAGAGCTCCGCCGCTCAATTTCCATTTGATTTCTGCTAGGACTTCGCCCACTTGATAATCGTGCACATAGCGCCCAGCCGCGCCCGCTCCAACGGAGCTATTGCCGAGGAAGCCAGGGGTGAGAGCCGCGTTTTTCTTGAGCGCGGTGAAATTGTGATAGCCGACTGCGATCAGCAAGTTGTCATTTTTGTAGCCCGCTAAGCCGGCCATCAAATAGGAATCGGGTTCGCTCGTGCCGTCGGTCGCTTGAGGAGAACGCTCCTGAATGGAAAATGCGCCAAGGCGGGCAAAGATAGGCTTGTTGCCGTTGATGGCGATTCCTTCCGGAGTGTAATCGTCATCATAAACCAGCTGTGAGCGGGCGATGGGCCGCAGATTAATTTCCTGTTTACCCACAATCAAATTGGCGTCCTCGCACATTTTGTAGTCCATTGCGAGCACGTCGACAAAAATGGCTTTTTTGTCGGCATTGTTGGTCATGGTGGTGTTGGTTGAGATCGGATTGCCGCCATCGGCTGTGGCTAACCGGAGCTTGAGGCTGATCTTGTCATTCACTTTGCCATTCACGTTCAGGCGCAACCGCATCCGCGCCTTGTGGGACTCAGCCGTGTCGGTGGCTCTGGATTTACTGATGTACTCATGGCGAAAGCGGGCATCGCCATTTATGGAGACTTTATCAGTCCAGCTGGTGGCCTCTTCGGATTGTGCCGTCACGCAGGCTAGTGCGAGAGTGGCTAAAATTATTTTTTTCAAGAGAGTCCCCTTAAGTTAAAGTTTTTTCTTAAAAATCTGATTAAAAAACTGCTTCATCGCGACTTGCGATTTGTCATCGGCGGCGGCGTTGTAAGCCGCGCCCTTACTATTGTCGGTTCCGGCCTCGGGATTGGTGAAGGCATGAACCGCGCCCGGATATTTTTCCAGCTGGTAGTTGACCTTGGCGTCCTTCATTTCTTTTTCAAACGCCGCCACTTGCGCCGGAGGCACGTAAGGATCATCGGCTCCGTGGAGAATCAGCACGCGGCCTTTAATATTTTTAGCATCGGCGGGGCTGGGCGTATCTAGGTTTCCATGAAACGACACGACCCCTTTTATCTCCGCGCCCGAACGCGCAAGCTCCAGAGCGGTCGTTCCGCCGAAACAGAATCCAATGGCCGCGATTTTATTTTTATCGACGGTTTTGTGCCCGGCCAGCTCTTTGAAAGCGGCATTGACCCGTTCGCGCAGCAGGGGGCGGTTAGACTTATATAGGCCCGCGGTTTCGCCGGCCTCTTTTGAGTCTTTGGGTCTCACATCTTTGCCGTAAATGTCGGCCGCGAAGGCCGTGTATCCTAATAGCGCGAGCTCATCGGCCTTCTTTTTTACGAATGGGCCCATGCCCTTCCAATCGTGAACAATGACTATGCCGGGGCGTTTTGCCGCGAGTTTGGCGTCGTACGCCACGTAGCCCTGCAATATTTTATCGCCGTGGCGGTATTCGATCGTCTCGCTGTGAATTTCCGCCCGCGCGCCCTGTACTGTTAAAGCGGCCAATAACATGACCAATTTTGCCATAATTCCTCCGATGGTCGAAGTTAGGAATTGGTGAGGGATTTGTCATCGGGTTGTTGCCAAAAAAACGCGTTGGGCCTAAAGTTAGCGCCACATGAGCTGGACTCGCAAAGATTTCTTTAAATACGCCGTGGTCACCTTCTTTTTGACGGCTTTCGCCATCCTGTTTTGGCCGTTCTACGCTGAATTGCTTCTGGCCGCCGTTTTTGCCTTGGCGTCGGGCCCCTTGTCGGTATAGGCGCCATCCGGCGTCAGGAAGGCCGAACGCAAATCCACATAGATCTGACCTTTGCTCTGGACTTCCTGCTTTTGCAGGGCTGCCAGGATCTGCATA
>JANMVK010000157.1:0-6555 GCA_031392725.1 Pseudobdellovibrionaceae bacterium | reverse complement strand
CTGTTCGGCGGCACGTCCACCGGTAAAACCTATTTGCTGCGCATGCTGTTTAAAATGTTGAACTTGACCGAGTACAGCCGCAACAAATCCAATAATGAGGACGCCGATTTTATTTTTATTAATGTGGCCAATTTGACTGATACCAAAGGTCAAGAGCCCGATAAGATGTCCGTCGACGAGGCCATTGCCGACATTATGGAATTGATGATGCAGCCTAAGGGCCACCGTGCGCAAATCGTGTTCGACGATTTCCACAAGGCGGGCTCGAAGGCCGTGCGCGAACGCCTGTCAAAATTTATTCAGGGTATGTTTGAGGCGAACAATGGCATGTACACGGTCCGCTCCAAGGACGGTCTCCGTCACCGCGAAATTCCGGTCCAGAATCTTAACATTTATATGACCATAAATCCGACCGCCAATGAAAGCGTGCGCAAGCAGTACGTGAAAGACACACACAAGGGCAATGAGCTGCTGAAGCGGGAAGTTTTGGCCGCCATTGCGGGCGATGGTTTCGCGCCTGAGGAATCTTTCCTCGCGCGCTGGTCGGATATTATCAATCTGGACAACTTTCCGCGTTCAGCCAAGGTTCCTGAACTGGTCAAGCGCGTGCGGCAAAGTGCCGGACGCGGCGGTCAGATGATTCTGGTGGATCCGTTGGTGATCGACACATTGATCGACCGGTTTCCCTCGTCACACGCCCGGGAATTGTTGTCGCCTGCCACGGCCGCGTTGACGACGCTGCCGCCGACGGTGGCTCCCGCTCCGCTTTACATCGTAACTAAGCGGGAGGCCGCAAAACCGGCGGCCGAAGGTGAAGTCACTGAGGCCTCCGGCATGAGTGCCCAGGATTTAACCGCCGCCGTTCACAGCATTACGCAAGTCGACGCCATTAAGTTGCACGATCCAAAGTCTTTGGTTCGTCTTATGGGCTTTATTATGCGCAACTTCCGGCTGCAGGTATTTAACTTCACCTCACTTGAAGCGCATATGACCGATGTTCTGCGATTGGATATTCCCGGCCAGGCGAATTTACTAAAGACCCAGTTCCTGCTCGGCATGGCCACTCATGTGATGGACAATCCGCGGGTTCCCACTTCGGAAATCGCATTGCGTCCTGATCAAATGAGTTTCTTAAAAAACCGCAGCGATATGGAAGAAGTGATTCGCATTCATCATTCGATGCAGCCGCCGACTCCGTACTTCCCGGTGAACTTGGATTTGCGCGATCGTTTGGAGAGCTTGGATCTGACCAGTTTCATCAATGGCACATCCAGTCCCGCAACGCAGGCCATGAGCCGGCGCGAAGTGGTGATTGAAACCGTGGGCCGAATTGAAGCGGTGCTGACTAAGGCTATGAATATTTACCTGCGCACGGATGCCCTCGGTGGCACTTTAAGTGACGTCGGAAATTGGGACTCGGCAAAAATTCAAAAATGGTTTGAAGGCATTGACGAGAAGGACAAAGAGGCTGAATTCCGCGCGGTGATGCGCGAATTGCTGGATCTGTTTTTCGATTTTCAAATGCGCTTGGATTCACCGGGATTGTCGGACAATCAGCCGGGAGCTCTCACGCTGACCGTTTACGACAGGGTCCGCCTGTTCGGCTATGCGATGGATAAAGCCACTGTGCGTTTGCCCTGGGCTCAGATCGCCAATTTCACTCTGAAAGTGGCGGAGCTGACGAAGGATGCCAGTTTAGGAACGCGCGCTTCCTTTCGTGAGTATGTTGGGGTTCATCAACTCTCAGCTTTCGCGATTTCCACTCCTGAATTTATGAATGAAATGTACGCCACCGCTATCAGCGGTGCCGGTCAAGGCAATGCTGACCGGGTGAGCGGCTTGCGCGATCACTTTAAAGAAGTGTGCGAGACCATGTTGTCATCAGCCAAGGCGGGGGCTCCAAAATGAGAGTGATAATTTTAATCCTATCGCTAGGGTTGCCGTCTTATGCTTTCGCGGAAGACAAAACCTGTGAAGCCCAGCTTTCAGCCATGGCTAAACAGCGGGCCAAATTTGAAGTGATTCCCAGCGACCGCGTGCCGGGTGAAGCGGAAAAATTCGCCGAATACGGGCGCGAATTGACTCAACCGGGTGGCGTGCTCGACGAATTGGGAATTGAAATGACCGGTCAGATCGTGCAGTTCCTGCCGGGCCGCGAGCTTAACGCCCTGACCAGCGGCACCGCCGGTGGTTATCCTGTGGCGCATCCCCTCGATGGCGCGGCCGTGTTGCGCGCATTGCGGCCCAGTGGCGGATTCGCATTGGAAGTTGTCTATCCGGGCCCTCAGTTTCAGCACGGCTATTACCGCGATGACAATCCCACGGCTCAGCAGATGTCGATTATCGATCACGTTGTGGGACATAATCATTTTGCTTTAAAATCGGGTTTCCCCCATTACCGTGTGGCGCAAGGCCTGCTGGCCACGCGCGAACTCGACGAGTTACTACACGACCTTTACAAAAAATTTAACAAAGATGAAGTTCAGCGCTTTTATTTATGGGCTCTGACCTTGATGCGCATGGTGGATTGGCACACGCCCTACTATGAGCCCAGCGAAAAATTCGAACCTAAGTTGGAAATGGGTGCCGCGGATTTGCTTAATCGGGTGAAACCTGAAGTGCGCCGCCATCCGAAAGCCACTACTGAGAACATTCTTGCGGCCTTTGCCGGTAATATCGCGGCTCATGAGCCGCCGTGGAAACGGAAAATGCTGGAACTGATTGCTCAGAGCATGGCTTTTCGTCCGGCGCTGGTCCACACGCAGATCCTAAACGAGGGCTGGGCGTCGATCATGCAGGAAATTATTCCCCAGCACACAAAGGGCCATCACAATTTCACCTTCTGGTTTCAAGCCCATCAGGTCATGCAACGCGAGGGCAAGCCCAAGTTGCAAGATCCGTATTCACTCGGAGTGTTTTGTTGGCGCCGGCTGAAAGAGCGCTTTGAAGAGCGGCCGGAAATCTTGGCACTCAAAACGCAAAAAGAGAAAGACCGGGCGTTTATTAAGTACGCTGAGACCGAAATCATCGGCCGCATGGATGATTCACAGTTTTTGCGTCTGGCGATGGATCAGATTTTTATCGACCGATATAAGCTCGCAATCATTCGTAAAGCCAAAGAGCATGAGCAAGATTCCAATTTGCCTCCGCCTAAGGCCGCAAAGGAACCCGTCGCCCAATGGATTATCGTCAGCCGCGACGCTGAAAAGGTCGCTCAGCAAGTGATCGATCTGGTGCTCAAACCGAAATATATGATGAATCCGCGCGTGAAGCTGGTGGATTTTAACCGGCCCCAGTCGGGTGAAGTTGAAATGGTGATGAATGATCCAGTGGCCAATGAATTGGCGTTGGAAAAATCCACTTTAGCGCCGTCGTTATTTGCCATGTCTCAATTTATTGGCAAGCCGGTGAGTCTTGATTGCAATATTGCGGTGGAAACCAGTGTGGAGGTGGATGAGGAACCCGATATGTTCTTCGGTATGCCCTTCCATATGCCACCGACCAAGCGCACGGAAGTTTCGCAGAGTTTGGCGCGAATCCGTATTACCGTTTCACCAACTGGTGATGTACGTGTCTATAAAGTGGCCAAACAGAAGCGTGATCCCATTCCGCTGCGCGCTCCGGATGCGCGCACCATGGAAGATGAAGTCTTCGACCAGGAACTCACCAATCAATTCGCGCTCTATATGAGAGTGTATCTCGACGACCTCTACCTCGATGACGCCAAGGAAATGGACAAGCTGCTAAGATCCAGTCCGCAATTGCGCGCGCTGCAGGCGCAAATGGTGGCCGCAGCCATCGACAACACTCCGATGAGCACGCTAATGGAGCATTCGCCCAATTCAGCCGGTGCCATCGCCGAATATAAAGCGGCGGTTGAGCGGCGCATCTTGCGCGCCATGGAGCTCGCGGCCCAGGGTAAAGGTAAAATGAAATTAGTCGGCGGCAATGTGCGCGTGAAAGCGCTGCCGAGCGCGGTGAATATCCAGTTCGACTCGGATTTCGCTGAAAGCGTTCTTAAGGGAAAGGCCGGCGCGCCGGTGGATTCGCTTGGGCTTATTCGATCTGCATTTGGTGACTTTCAGGGTGGGGAAGGATCGGTTGGCGGCCTTGATGGCCGCACGGGCGACCGATTCTGGGGGCCGGACAACAGAGGCGGCCAGGGCGAGGGGCCTGGTGGCCGGAAACCGGGAGAAGATCCCGAAGATCTGAGCTGGGTGGATATCCCGCAGGATCTTTATTCTAAGTTCTTAGGTGAGCGCGTGAAGCTGCCTAACCTAAGTAAGAAACCCGGGCAATCCCGTGTGCCCAAGATGAAGCCCGGAGGCCGCATCAACCGCATTCAGGGCCAGATTCTGCCGACTGAAATGCAGCATAATATTCAGAACCGTGGCATCGCCGAAATGCTGGCGCGGGGAGAGGATCCTTTTGCGGATCTCAATGAGGCTTTTAACGCCGGCCTTGAAGTCATGCAGCCGCGCGACTGGGTGGTGAAGAACCGCAAGCCCACCCGCAAACCGGAAGTCAAAGCCGTGGTCACCTTCGTGCTCGATGGTTCGGGCAGCGTGGGTAAATATTTAGAGGCGTTTAAAAATTTTGTCCACGATGTGGAGACGCTGGTCCAGGCCAACTACAAAGGCTTCGCTTTCCGTTACATATTATTTGATACGGAAGCACACCTGTTGAAAGACAAAAACGCCTTATTCCGCGCTGAACTCGGAGGCGGCACCATGTACGAAAAAGGATTGGAAAAAGCCCGCTGGTTGCACGAGGAAGAGTATCCTCGCGCCACCTGGGACCGCTTTACATTCCTAATGGGTGATATGGAAGATTTCGACGTGCAAAAAGCCATCGCCAAGATCAAGCAACTCATGGACGAATCTGAGTTCGTGGGTGTGGTCGCGGGCGTGCGCAATCCCGAGTGGATCGCGGGCCTTGAGCTGTTGCAATGGTCGGTGTCAGAAGCGCCGAACAATCCGAAACTGGGCGTGACCGTGCTCAATCCGGACGGCAGCTACGAATTGAAACACATTAAAGAAGTTCTAAAAAACGAGGACGAAAAATAAAGTAGTCTCTCGATTAGCGGAGGGGTCTGGACGCGAGTCCCGGCCCCTTCATTCCAATATGTCTCGGAGGCTGTTCTGCTGGCCCCAGCAGTAAGGATTTGAATTTACGTCTTTTGCCGCTCCGTACTGCAGAAAAGGCTCCGAGACATTTTGGAAGATTGTCCGTAGCTCTTGTTGTGAAATGAAAGTTAAAATCTCGACATCTGAAGCGTATCCCTTGCGCACCGTTGAGCCCCTGGCTAAAAACGGAATGAGGTGAATATGAACATTTTTGGCAAGGCCCTATTGGCGTTTTTTATCTTTGGTGCACAATTGTCCGCGACTGAATCGAAGTCGGACGCAGCCAAAGAAATGGCTGCTGAAATTTCCAAATCTTTGGATTTATATTTTATTGATTGCCAGGAATTACCAAGGAAACTCCAAGACCTCTCGGTGCAGCCTGCGAACTGCAAATACTGGGGACCTGACGCCTATATTAAGACCGTTCCTCAAGATCCGTGGAGTCATCCATGGAAGTACAAACGCAAAGACCCCAAGCATTTTGAACTCAGAAGTTTAGGTGCTGATGGCAAAGAGGGTGGCGAAGGCGAAAATATGGATGTGATCTTAGAAGGCTCGGCGCCTGAACTGCCGAAACCTAAAAAATAGTCCGAATTACTCTCGCGCTTTCGCGATCAAAGTGAATAGATGCCAATGCTTTTGTTCACCTGAAAATGTCCCGCCGTCATATTCTTCTTCGTTTAGCGTGACCACTGTCATGTCGCGAACCAATTCATCGACTTGGGTGCGGGTCAAAAAGGTCATTTTTTTCCCGGGTCCATTCCAGGTGTCTTGAACCCCGAAGAGCTCAACCGAAATTAGTCCTCCTGGCTTGAGGGCCTTAATCAGCTGCGCCCAAAACCGCGCGAACTCCTTTGGCTGGCAAAACGGAA
Source organism: Pseudobdellovibrionaceae bacterium (assembly GCA_031392725.1). GTDB lineage: Bacteria > Bdellovibrionota > Bdellovibrionia > Bdellovibrionales > UBA1609 > JALHOQ01. The sequence goes on along the minus strand of JANMVK010000157.1, from coordinate 557 downwards.
GAGAATAACTGCCGGTGATAAGGTCATAGTTGCCGGGCTCAAGTTGGAGAACCTCAAAATTTGAAGTGACCACGGTTAAGCGATTAGGAAACTCCTCAGCCATGTGCTTTAACAAAGCAACGGCCTGCGGACTGTTGTCGACGGCCTCAACTGCCCATCCATGCTTCAAAAGTTCCCGGCTATCGCGGCCGCCGCCGGCGCCGAGGTCTAAAGCGCGGCCAGGAGCGGTCAGCAGCTCTAGGGTTTTAATAACTCTGCGGCTTGAACAACACTCTAATTGTTTTCACCGCAGCGCACGGAACCATGCCCATTCCTGAGTTCCTCAAAGAACGCAGAATGAACACCGGCAAAATCGATCCTAAGTCCTTCAAGACTTTGCTTGATTCCGCGCTCGATTCGCAAATTGCTGCGGACGATTGGATAGATGAGTTCAGCCCTCCCAATGTTTACTTAAAGCTGGAAACGCTTGAGAAACAGAAGGTCCGGCAGGCAGACCTGGAGGCGGTCGCCGCCAAGTTGGCGAAATCTATAGCCGGAGTCGGTGATGTTCTTTGCCG
>JANMVK010000122.1:0-1634 GCA_031392725.1 Pseudobdellovibrionaceae bacterium | reverse complement strand
ACGCGCTGATACGCAGAAAAGTGGCGGGCGCCTCTACTTCCCCATCTGGTGGCGGAGCTCAGTGAGGGTGCCTCGTAGATCGAGGCGGCCTTGGCAGGCGTTTATGAAATGGTTCTGCTTGAAGGCGGTGTTGTAGAGCGCTTTGCGCACCTGCGCAACGGTGGCGGTGGGCTCAGCGCTCAATAGGAGGGCCACTGCGCCGGTGACGACCGGAGCCGCCATGCTGGTGCCGCTCAGGCTCTGCATCGCTTGGCCGGGTACGGTTGAGATGATGGCCTGGCCGGGGGCAAAAATATGCACCGTTTTACTTCCGTAATTAGAAAAATTGGCGAGCAGGTCATGATCGCCGGTGGCTCCCACGGTGAGTTGCGAGGGCGCATCGAGCGAAGCTGGATATTCTTTATAGCGGTCGATGTTGATGGCCTCGTTGCCCGCCGCGGCCACGAAAATCACATTGGTTGCGCTTAAGGAGGCAATAGTGTCGCGCAGAGATTTGGAACAAACAGGTCCACCCCAGCTGGCGTTGATCACGCGCACCCCACGGGTAACGGCGTAATTAATGGCGCGCACGCCATCGGACATCATTCCTGAACCCTGAGAATTTAAAAACGCGAGCGGTAAAATTTTCGCCGACGGCGCGATTCCTTGAACGTAGGCGTGCGCACCGGCGGTGTTGTCCGAGTGCGCGGCCGCGATAATACCCGACACGTGCGAGCCGTGCAGCTGGTAGTCGCCCTGCAGAGGACCATTGGCGACAAAATCGTAACCTTTAAAATCATCAATCATGCCATTGCCGTCATCATCGATGCCGTTAGCGGCTTTCGCACCGGCTTCGCCCGGATTTTCCGCAACCTGGCCGGCGAGTTGTGAGTGAGACAAATCCATTCCTGAATCGACCACGGCGACAGTAATTCCTTGGCCACGGAAGGAGGCCGCCCACATGGCATCGGCGCCAATTCGCACGGGTGCCCAGTTGTCGGCGGTGGTGGGAGCGGCAGCCTGTTCCACTCGGGGAGCTGCGTGCACAAAATAATCATGCTCGCTGTACTCCACCTGACTAAGATTATTTTCCACATGCTCTTTGAGAAACGCTTCGGTCGATTCGGCCCGGAACACTTTGGTGGAGCCATCGATGTAGCGCACCATAAACTGCCCGGGAACCACATCGGCTACACATTCCTCACTCGGCTTTTCGAACGTCGATGATGAGGTTTTCTGGGCGCCACATGCTGAAAGCGTGAGCAGACTAACTATTAGAAAAACTACCTGAGAGCGAAGATCCATCTTCATTGCATCTCCTTCCTGGAGACCTATTACGTATTGTCGCTTTGAGCGGCAAAACCGGTTAGTCCAAGAACTGGTATGAATCGTAAGACCTACTGGACTGGCCAAGTTCTGGACCTTAAGCTTATGGGATGGATTCAAAAAAACTGACCAAGATTGCCCTTTTCGCCGGCCTCGTGTGTCTCGCGCTGTATCTGTTGCGCTCGGGTGTTTTACAACAATTGAGTTTTGAGAATTTGAAAGCGCGGCAGAGTGAGCTGCAAACCTGGACTTCGCACTTTCATGTTAAAGCCATCGTCTATTATTTTTTGATTTACGTAATTACTACCGCACTGTCATTGCCCGGCGCC
>JANMVK010000105.1:0-11521 GCA_031392725.1 Pseudobdellovibrionaceae bacterium | reverse complement strand
TGTTGCTCGGCGGTTAGCGCCGTTTTTTCCGGTGAATTGTAAACGGCTTCGATGCGCTTAAACAGGTTGCCGTTCTGAAAAATGGCGTCTGCATAGGATGACAGCTTGAGAGCCATGTCCTTTTCAATGCCCTGAAACTCAGGACCCCGCATGGATTGCCCCCACGTCAGATAGATTGGCATCACACGCGTCAAGAGCTGACCGGAACGTTCCACGGCGGCCACAGTGTTTTCAAAAGTGGGGGACTCGGGATTGGCGCTGATTTTGCCGATTTCTTGCAGGCTTTGGCTCATAGCCTCCTCGAGGGCAGGCTTGAAATCTTGAACTTTCACTCGGTCGAAGGGAGGCACGCCCCCGTAAGGACCCGTCCATTTTGCCAGCATAGAGATTTCCCCCTGGTTAGGATTCGTCACCTGGGGGAATATAGCCATTGCTCTAGCTAATGGGAATTAATTTCGGGTAGGTGTGCCATTTGGTGAATTGAGTACTAGACAGCTCCCCGAACAGACGTATGATCTAAGGCTAGTAACTAATAAACCATAACTGGGGGCAATCCATGGCTAAGAAAAAGGCAACTAAGAAAGCCACAAAAAAAACTAAAACTAAGAGCAAGCGCAAGCCGAATGCTGCGTTTATGAAGAAAATGAGTGTCAGTGACGCTCTCGCTGCTGTCATCGGTAAAGGCGCTTTTGCCCGCACTGAAGTGGTCAGCGCTCTCTGGAAATACATCAAAAAGCACAATTTGCAGGATCCCAAAAATCGCCGCAACATTCGTGCGGACGCTAAGCTGAAGCCGGTTTTCGGCGGCAAGGCCGTGGTCAACATGTTTGAAATGACCAAGCACATCAGCAAACATTTGAAATAATATTTTATGATGATGGCGGAGGGTAACCTCCGCTATTCTCTTGAAGCATGAACAAACAGACCCTTCTCTCGATGTTGATCGCTCAGTTAGAGAGCGACCTGATGATGACCAAAGAGGCCGCGCAAGCCACCTACGAAGCGGCCACCAATGAAGAAAGCAAACCTGAAAATGAATACGACACGCGGGCAGTAGAGGCCTCGTATCTCGCGGGAGCGCAGGCTCAGCGCGCGTCTGAGATCGATCGCGCGCTCTCATTGTTCCGCAATATTGAACTTCGAAATTTCACTAATCAAGAGCCCATCGCGGCTACGGCGTTGATCAATTTGAGTCTAAAAGATAAAAAGAGTTCGATTTTCTTACTGCCATTGGGCGGCGGGACCGTGGTGAAATTTGAGGGGCAAACCATCAAGGTGGTAACGCCCATTTCCAATTTAGGTGAGGCCTTATTAGGCTTGCGCACCGGCGACGTCGCTGAGGTCAAGGTCGGCGCTCAGACGCTGGAGTATGAGATCCTCGGCATTTCTTAATTTATCGAGCCGAAAGTGACTCCGGTGCGCGGGGACCGCCACCTGGCGCGGGACGGCCGTCCGGATTGCATCCAACGCTTAACTGCTGCATCAGCTTGCGTCCGGCGGCGAATGCCGGGCTGTGATGGGGTTTAGCCGTCAGGGCCATTCCCGTATCTGTGTACTCGTCTTCGGACTCAATCACACGGTTGTAAATGCAGTCGGGAACTGAATTATTTCTTTTGTCGGCGAAGTACTTTTTCAAAGCTGTTTGGCAGGCGGGATCCTTGATGCGCAAGGTGCCCTCGGTTTCTCCTCCAGCCAAATGACGGCCGAAATTATCCTGGGCGGTGGCTTGGATTCGAATCTTGAGGCCCATTTCGCCGGGAGAAACTGCGGCATGGGGATCGTGGACCACGGTTGTGGATGTATAGATTCCCACTTGAGCGCGCATTCCGCGGACATGCCGGATGGCGGTCGCATGAGAGGCGATGGTGTCCGTTTCGGAATTGGGGATGACCCGGGTGCCGGTTATGCCTAAGCCTCGTTTAAGTTCTTCCGCAATCTGCGCGCCCGTGCGGCTGCTAAAGCGCACATCGCGAACAGGAGTTTGTACCTCGGTGGTTACAGCAGTGCCTGCCATCCGGCAGCGGGCGTTACCCAGAACCCGGGCGCTATCGGCGGCATTGGCGCAAACGCGTGCGGTGCCGGTTGACACTTCGCCCGCGCTTTCATCGATGATCACAACACCGTTGTCCAAGCCGAGTTCACAGCCCGCCCAACTGAGTTGCGGAAGAAGCAGAGTCAGTAATGTGACACTTAAGGTATTCATGATAAGGCCCCCTATTTCCATCTACCTATATGATCCGTCGAAGGACCTGATGAAGACTCCCTACAAATTAGTTGTCTCGTTATGAGACGGGATGCACATCAATTGGTAAACGATGCATTGGTCAATGGAACGGTTAAGAACGCCGGCGCGAAGCTGCCTTTGCAGCTGCTAATTTCCAGCGTGGCGTTTTCTAGGCGCGGAGAGGCTGCGTTGACGGTGAGCTTGCCGAAAACGGTGTCGCGGCCAATGGTGCCGCCCAGCTGTACGGTGGTGGAAGTCGATTGAGTGACGGGCGCCACGAATCCGCTGTAGTCTCCGCGCCACGAGAGGGTGAGCGAGTAGGTGTAGGCGTTCTTAGCCGCTTCATACACCCGCGACACCTGCGCCGTGTATCCCGCGCCGGCGCAGCCGCCGTAAGGATTGGCGGCATGGACTTGCGTGGATTTTGGAACTGTAAAAACGCAATTTCCGCCGATGTCGACGGATCCTGCCGGGCAAATAAACAGCGATACGGTCTTTGACTGGTTAAACGCATCTTGTACCAAAATCTTGGCGGTCTCCGCGGTGGGAGTGGTGTACAGCGTGCCGGACAAGGTTCCAGCACCACTGGCGATGATCACCCGGTAAGGTGGCGTTCCGCCCGAGGGCGTGATGGTGATCATGGAGTTCACGTAAAGAGTTCCGGTCGGCGCCACTGTGGCCTCAAGGCTGGTAGGATTGTTATTGCCGGGGTCATTATTATCAGGCGCCGCATTGGTTGTGGAGCCGGAGTCAACCGTGCCCTTGGGCGCGCTCAATGAGCAATTTTGAAAAGCCAAAACTACAAGGAATATCGTGACAACACCAAAGACCATCCGCATGGAACGAGTATCTCAATTTGGGCTGGTGACTTCAACAGCGATTCAAGTCTGTATCACATTGAGACTTAGTTGGGCGGTTGCCAAGCGTGGCACCACAAGCGCATATCGACCGTGGTGTTTTCATGGATGGCGCATTCCGAGGGGCCACCACCGGGTTTAATTTGGAAGCGGCTGAAATGCAGTGACAGTGTTTTGGTCACGTTGTTGTAGGTGTCTGGACGCGGGCGATAGAGACAGATTGCGGTTTTAGACAGTTCTTCCCACTTGGGTTTCACCGTATTCGGGCGCGCGCGTTTGTCGTAACACAAAATGTAGACGGCCATGATGTCTTGGGTCTCACCGATATCTGACACGACGATTTTAACTTCGCCGACATCCGCGTCGCGGAACGGATGCAAGCCACGGCCGTATTCATCAGCGGCTTCGGCCATTGGACTCAGCAATAAAATTGTTAAAAGCAAATTTAGGATTTTCACCATCCGCCTCCGCAGCCGATACTAAAGTGCACATGGTTTTGATGTCCCAAACGGATATCCGGTCCATTATGCCACAAACATCCAAGGCCTTCATGAACTCTCAAATTTTTTCCCGGCGCCGGTCGTTTGTTCGCCATCATGCAGTTGGTGAGAATGGCGATAGGTCCCGAAGTTTTGGTGCTGTTGATCGCCATGTGCACGCCATCACGGCACGCCATGCCGAACATATCAATTGCGCGGTCGGAATGGTGGCAAGACGGACGGCCGTTGCGGCTTCGTGAACGGTGAACGGAATAACCAATCGGTTCGCAATCGGGACGGCATTGTTTAAAGCGGGCATAGAACGGACCCCAAATCGGAGTGCGCTGAGCTCCGAGGTTCACCCGGTGCTGCTGTTGAATCCGGCGGGTTTCATCGGGTGTCAAGGAATCGGGTCTCGTCACCACGGCGCCGTCGCGGGGATTGCGCGGAACAAGAGTTGCGGGCGGAGGCGGATCGGTGCGGCCCATGTCGGCCGGTAAAACATCCGGGGGCGGATTTCCCGCTGGAAAATCAGGCGCGCCAGTCGTCGCAATCGGGGGGGCGACAGGAGGAGCTTGAGTCAGTGGCGGCGTGCCCGGGAGAAAATCCGGCTCGCCGGCCATGTCCGAAGGCGGTAAAACATCCGGCGCCACTTGGCCCGGCGGATTTCCCGCGGGGAAGTCAGTCGTCGGGCTGACGTCATTCGGTCCGCCTTGAAAAGTATTTGAACTATTTCGGTTGCCAAACAAATTTGAGAGACCGCCGAAGCCGCCGTTATTTCCGCCGCCAAAGAGCGACGCGATCATGGAGATGATCGACCCCAATCCGGATTGCGATTGTTGGCCATAATAATTGTCAAACGGCGATTGATAAGGATTGGGAAAACGGCGCTGAGGCATTCCAAATTGACGGGAATTGCCAAATTGTCCAGCGGATCCAAACTGCTGACCGAATTGTCGCGGAGGCGCGCCCATATAAGGAGCGGTCGGCGGTGGCGAGCCGCGAAACATGGAATTGCCACCGGTGTTTTGCGCTCCCGGAAGAGTGCGATTTCCTAAAAATGGGCTGAACTGATTGTAGTTGGTATGATAAGGCAGCACACTCGGCGCATTACGGCGGGCTTGAGCTTCCGCTCCCGTGTGAATTGTTAAAATGAGAATTAGAAATAACACCCGCATGGGGTAGGGACAGTGCATGATGGAGCCGTGACGGGAGACAACCTAAGCCGCCGCTGGCTTAGGTGTGTGTATCAAAATGAGACAGGTGTCGGACCGCTAACGGCAAACCGGCGGGCTGCTGTAAGACGGGAGAACTTCATAGATTTCCCGGCCAAAGGAAGCCGCCGCGCGCGGATCCGCCACCTGAATTCCTCCCGGATAGATGTAGACGCCAAACCCTGCCGGCACGGCAATTTTTTGTTCCTTGGGAAAATTGAAATTCACTAAAATGGCCGGCCGGTTGTTAAATATCACCGCAGCACCTCCGCGCTGAATGAGTTTACTCGCGTTGGAGTAATTTTGCGGCAAGGTGGTGCGGGGTAAACAATTTCCTCCGCGGGCTTCACGGATGGGATACGTGCGCAAGCCGGCCGGCCGGGGGGCTCGTTCCGCGCGCGGGCTGGTGGCGGCGCCGACTCGGGGGCCCGGCGTGGTCACCCGTGCCGTGCGCGGCGGAGTGGGTGCCGGTTGTTCACGGGCGGCCGGTACGGAGGACTTGGTGTTAAGAGTTTTCAGTTTCTTGAGGACGTCCTCGCGTGACCGGTCCGTGTCCACGGCTAAGTGCAAAGTAGCCACACCCGCCGCCATGGCCGCGGCGGTGGAAGTCGAATAGGGATTCGAGCCATCTTTCAATCGGATAACGGATTTCAACGACAATTCAGGCTTGCCCAGTTTTGTGTTGCTGCTGGAGTCGGCGGAGTCACTGGCGCCGATGGTTATGACGGTGGAGTTGTCGGCTGGAGGAAGTACGGACTCACCTCTAGTGAACTCAGCCAATTCGATGCCTTCCCCATCGGCGGTCAGGCGCAGCCGGTCCTGGCTGGCGGAAAAGTTTTTCGACTTTAATTTAACCCGGGCGGTGTAGGTTCCTTTTTCGATTTTCTGCTCGATCAATTCACGGGGAATCATCGAGGAGTTTTTATTGGCGAGGTCTTGGACCAAAACTTGGTTATGATCCCCGATTCCCACTTGCGTTTTTTTGCTGTCCAGTAATACGAGATCAAGATCCTTGTCGGTTCCTGTTTCGATATCTTCTTTAAAATCATTCCAGGCCAGCACTAAACTTAGGTTGCATTGGGTTTTGCCGCTGGGTGGTCTGCAGGTGATGGTGGCGCCGTCTTCAGCCTTGCCTTTTTTGTTTTGAAAAACCACATACTCTTCAGTGCCCTCCGTTTTACCGTCAATCTTGGCCCAGCGGGTGCGGGTGCCGAAATTTCCCGCGGCATTAATCCATACGATTCCCGCGGTGGTGGCCTTGTTGACCAGAGTATTAATAAAGCCTTTGCCGTCACCGGTGCCGCCCCACTCCCACACCTGCGAGTACAATACCAAATCGAAGTCATCTTTAATCACGGTCTCCACGGCGTCGGCCAACTTGGTGTGGCCGTAAACAAAGAACAAATGCAGTTCGTAGTTCGGCTCAGTCACGCTGTTTTTCACGATTAGGGAAAGGATCTGCGCCATCAGCAAGCCGTGGTAAGTGGAATTTTCGTTTTTATCGGCTTCGCTGGGTTTGCCCTTATGATAAATGGTGTCCTTCGGCAGGGTTTTGTTCACGTCATTTTCGTAGCCCTTGAAGCCGTTGTCAAAAACCGCGATTTTAAGTTTGTGGCGGAATTTCTTTCCTTTGAATTGGCTGAGTTTTAGGTTTTTCGCGATTTCCTGCAAATTCGAAATGGAGGGAATCGCAACGTCCGCGGCTGCCGCTCCCGCGGCAGCCATCATCAGGGCAACTAAAATTAGATTGCGCATTAGTATCCTTGGGAATTCCAGGCTTGTTGTTGCCAGTTGCACATTGAGTAGTCGTAACCGCGGTAGGAATAATTATCATAAGACGAATAGGGGTAACTGTATCCGCCGTACGTATAAGTCGGGGCGTAATGGCTGGCCGGATAATAACTCGAGGCATAGTAAGACGAGCCGTAATAGCCGCTGTTATAGTAAGGGCTGGCATAGGCTCGGCTGCTGAAAACTGAACTTGCAGCCAGACCGACTCCAAGGCCCAACAGGCCAAGGCCAAATGCCCATGATTCTTTGCTGGAGCGCATATCCAGTTCATTGGCCGAAGTGTAAGGCAACTGAGGAGGAGCGACGTTAAGCGCCATCTGTTCAAACTTCACACCGGCGACTCGTTGTCCTTTGGCGAGTTTTTCCTTGAGTTGAACAATCTCAACTTTGCCCGGTTCATTGCGGCTGGTGCGAATGATCACGGTCTGCGGCAGATCTTGCGCTTTAGCAAGTTGATCGTCAGAGACGGCGCGTGGCCGGTCCAATTCAGTCGCGAAGCCGGATGAAGTGAACGCGAAGACGAACGCGATCAGAATGTTTTTCATGGTTCCTCCTAGGGAAATTGTTGCTAGGAGGCAAGCACTTCAATATTGGGACCACGCAATCCGGCGCCGAAGTTAAAAGTGAGAAGTTGTGATGGGGCAATTTGGGTGAAGGGCGGGATCATCCGCCCATCTTTGCCCGCGCTCTCGCGGGCTGTGAAGAAATTAGTGGCTTAAGGCCGCGGCAGGGACGATTTCAAGTCCGCCGGTGGTGTCGTTGCACGGTCGTGAGCGTTGGCTCCAGGCGCGCCAGAGCAATCGCAAAGCGATGTAGTAACGCGGTCCTTGGAAGTAGCGCACGCGGATTTTATATTTTTGGCCGGCGGCAAGTGTCACTTTGGTGGTGGCGCATTTCCACTGGGTCGGATGATGGCCGTCATGGTTGAGAATTGTTTGACCGTCGATATCCAAAATCGCGCCGTCATCGCTGGAAAACGCAAACTGATAATCACCGGGCACGATGGGCGGTGGAATTTCTAAAAAACCTTGCAGGTCCATGGCAAACCACTCTATTAGAGGTTGATTGAGGTCGTCAGCCAGAACGTTACCATTGGGCAGTGAGAAGCCCGCGGTCCACGCCCGCTCCGGCACATCCAACTTGCTCATCAGAACTCTAACATTAAGACGTTTACCAAAATCAATATAGTCTTGGACCAATTGGCCTTGCGGATAGTAATAGACATTGCCGAGCAAGCCTCCGGGAGGGGGCGGGCCGCCGCCGCATCCGCCGGGCGTGGTGAACGGATCACACACGATAGGGCCGCCAAGGCCACTGAGTAGATCATCGTCGCCGGTTTTGGAGAATTTGGCGCGATCACAGTTTTGGAATCCCATAAAAAGAATTCCGATCAGGGCCACACCAGAGAACGCTTGATAAAGACTTTTAGTTTTCATTTGATGGTTACAAATTGCAACGCCGTGGCCAGAGGTTTTGGCGCCGGGAACCCTTGTGCAATTTATGGGCTCAAGAGGTTTGACAGCTCACTAACAGTTCATCGCACTAATATGGGAATTTGTTATAGCTGGTAAAACCGTGATGAAAAGTTGTTCGCTGTCAATCTGGTGGCGTCCCATTTTGAGATGCAGGGTCTCGCCTGACGCTTGTATTCCCCGTGGCGGGCCGCGGTCTTGGCCGTCATTATGCAATGTAAAAAGGCACAAGGGGTGAACGATGATCAACCGAATTATTGTACTAATATTAGTAGGATTTGTTTTCTTAATCGGACAACCGGTGCTGGCCGCCGACATTTCCGATGACGTCACCGATCTTGAAGAAGTCACCGCCGACTCGGCCGCCGCCAAGGCCGAAGCCAAGGCCGCTTCCGCCCGAGTCGAGAAAGAACGCCAGGAAAATGCGCGTGAATTGAAGTCGGTGCGCGAAGCCCGCCAAGCCGCTCAGATTAAAAAGCAGGAAGCGTCTTTAACGTTGAACCGGAGTGAGACTGAATTGACTAAACTGGCCGGCGAAAAAGCCCTGCTCAATAAAGATATTCTTCGCCTTGGCCACGAAGCCATGGTCAGCGAGAAATTGATTGCCGATTCCAAAGCTAAAATTGATAAGATGAAAGCGGAGATCGCCGCTCTGCAGGCCACCAAATTGGCTAAGCAGACCAGCACGGCTGACCTTGCAAAACAAAAGATGCAGTTGATGCGTGATGCGGGCGCCGCTTCCGATGAGTTCGCACTTGAACAGCGTGATCTGCAAAAAGCGGATGACGAGGAAAAAGCAGCCGTCGCTGAACTCGAGGCGGCGCGGGCTGAAGAAGTGGTGCGCAAAGTCGCCACCGAAGCCAAAATCAAGGAGCTCAAAGAACAGATTCAAACTTCACGCGTTCAGCGCAAGTCGCTGGATTCGGATGTTAAGAAGTATAAGAACCAAAACCGCCGCCTGGAAGAGCAAACCAAAGTCGGTATGAGTGAGTTGAACAGCCAAGCCGAGGCTCCGTCCGTTCAGGCGAGCCAGAATGACGTCTCTAAATAGGGTTGTGACTCGAAATTTTTCCAGTTACAGTCCCTTTATCCATGAGTTATTGGTTACAAAGCTTAAATCCTGAGCAGCGGGAGGCCGTGTCGCATAGCCACGGTCCGCTCCTCATATTGGCGGGTGCGGGCTCCGGTAAGACTACGGTTTTAGTGTCGCGCACCGGGCGCCTGATTGCTGAAAAATTAACCACTCCCGAACGGGTTTGCGTTTTAACCTTCACCAATAAAGCCGCGCAGGAACTCAAACACCGGGTGGCAAAAAAATTAGGCGAGGCAGCCGAGAAGGTGTGGGCTGGAACGTTTCATGGCTTTGGCCTGCGATTTCTTAAAGAACATTGGCGCCAAGCCGATTTGCCGCAGAGATTCGGCGTGGTCGACGGCGGCGACAGCCAAGCTATTCTTAAAGATCTGATGCGCGATCACCATGCTTATGAAAAAGCGAAGCTCAATATGGACGCGCTGATGAATAAAATTTTGCACATTCGCCAGCACGGCCGGGATAGCTCCCTCGACAAGACCATTGAAAGCGCGGCCAGTGTGGTGCTGGCGCCTAAATATATGAAACGGTTGCGCGCTCTTGGCGTGGTCGATTTTGAGGAGCTGCTGCTGCGGCCGCTCCACCTAATGAAACAAGATGAAGCTTTGCGCTTAAAAATGCGGAACCGTTTTGATTTTATGATGGTCGATGAATTTCAAGATACCAATCACACGCAGATGTTGCTGGTCGATGAGTTGTCCGCCGGCCATGGCAATATCGCGGTGGTGGGTGACGACGATCAATCCATTTACGGCTGGCGCGGCGCTGAGATTCAAAATATTTTGGGTTTCCCGAAACGCTACAAGAAGTGCACGGTCATCCGGCTGGAACGCAATTATCGTTCGACCACTAAAATTTTGGACCTGGCGAATGCCATCATCGCCAGCAATAAAACCCGCCACGCAAAAGTCCTAAAGCCCAGTTTGGAAAACGCCGGCCAACAGCCCGAACTGTTTGTGTTCGACAATGAGGAAGCCGAAATCGATGAAGTGGTGAAGGAGCTGCAGGAGTTCCAACGCCATGGCTACCGCTGGCGGGATATAGCGATTCTCTACCGGTCTAATTCCCAAGGCGGTCTGATGGAGGGCGGTCTGCGCCGCTCGCAGATTCCTTACAAATTGAGTGGCGGCACCGCGCTGTTTGACCGCAAGGAGGCCAAGGACGTATTGGCCTTTATCCGTAGCGCGCTTTATCCCACCGAAGTTTCGTTCCGCCGTGTGATCAATCTTCCCGCGCGCGGCATTGGCGATAAAACTTTGGAGGCGATCGAGGCCGTGCCCGGTAATTTTGATTTTTTCAAAAAGTCCCAGGCTTGGTCCAAAGCCAACGGCGGAGATAAAGCCGCGATTTCACTGTCCGCGTTTCTGAATTTTCTCGAGCAGTTAAAAGTAAATTTGGTCACCGGTCCGGCGAGCGCGGAAGATGTATTGAACACCGATTTGCGCGCGCTCGGTTATCGCACCTATGTGAATCAGAGTTATCAAAATTTAGCGGCGGCCGATGGCCGCTGGCTAGCGGTCACGATTTTGGGCCGGATTTTAGATGGAATGTTTGAACGCCACGGGCGTTCACTCGCGACTCTGGAAAACTTTATTGACTGCATGGAATTGCGCGACGCTCCCGACGACGATTCGGCGGAAAAAAACCAAGTGCAGATGATGACCCTTCACGCCTGCAAAGGTCTTGAGTTTCCCTTGGTGTTTTTATTGGGGCTGGAAGAAGACTTGCTGCCGCATGCGCGGCTCGGGCAAAACACCGACGAGGAGCGCCGTTTGTTTTATGTGGGCGTGACCCGTGCGCAGAAACATTTGGTCCTGACCCGTGTGCAACAGCGCAAACGGTATGGCCAAGTCCAAACTGTGGCCCCCTCGCGATTTCTGCTGGAAATAAATCCCCAACTCTACACCGAACTACGGGGCGGACGTCCACTTGCCGTTGGGGCACGAGAGGCCATGTTGGCTAGCCTTCATAAAAAATTAGACAAGAAAATCGCGGAACGGGAACCAGGCGTTTAATATCCGGATGGTACGCCGATTGCTTTTCTCTTACGTGAGGAAGGCGGGCTACATATGTACTCAACCGAATTTGTGCCAGATCCAGAATTATCAAAATCGCCACCTAATTACGCTCAGGCTCTAAAAGGGGTTGCCACTAGCGGCGCCGATTTATTGCACAAAGAACTGGCACTGTTGCGGGCGGAGTTCACGGAATCCCTCAACCGCTTGCGCGATCATATGATCGAGGTCGTGGTGTTTGGCGGCCTTTGTATTTTAAGTCTGGTTCCGTTTGCGTTCTTTCTGATTTTCGGCCTCGCCCGGCTGATGGATCGCCCGGTTTGGTTGAGCGGATTGATCTGGGGAATATTATTCGCCTTAGTGGGTGGCATCTTTGCCG
>JANMVK010000091.1:0-2486 GCA_031392725.1 Pseudobdellovibrionaceae bacterium | reverse complement strand
TCGAGCCCCGCACCAGTGAAAGCGCCCGCCCCGACCTCTCTGGACCAGAAATCCAAACCTTAATTTGATAATATAGAGCGAACTAGGAGGGTCGCCTATGGGATCCGAAATCAGTTCCGAGCGGTCAAAAAACGCGCAAGCGTTGCGCGAGCTGCAGGAATCTTTTCGCAAGAAGAAGCAGGAATTAAAAGAAGAGGGCGAGCAGGAGCTCGAAGCCACCCGCACGGACAACCGCACTAAGATCGCTAAGGAAAAAAACTCCAGCGCCGCCGTGGTCAATCATCTCAAAGAAGACACCAAAGACCGCACTGAGCAAATGAAGGACACCACCGACAAAAAAATCATTTACGAACGCAAAGCCACCAGCCAGCGCTATGAATCGGAGAAGAGCGCCAATCTCAGCAAACTCGAAGGATTGCAAAAAGCCCTGGAAACAAAGCAAGCCTCCCTGGAAAAAATCCAAATGGATCTGCACAACCGCCAAAGTGAACTGAGGCAGAAGGAATCCGAAGACACCAGTGTAATTCAAAAAGAACAAGTGGAGCGCCGCCAGCAGTTTGCCAAGGCCTCGAGCCAAGAAATGCAGGAGATCAACGCCCGCACGCAAAAAGGCAAAACCGACTTGCAGCTTAAGAATGAAGATGAAGTGCGCAAAATGTCCGAGCAGCACCGCACGCTGAGCGAAACCACCAAAAAGCAAAATCAGGACAACTACAACCGCTTGCGCGAGTTCGACCGCGCCCAGCTGAAGAATCAGCAGGAAAGTAGCAACAAGCGCCTGGAAACTCAGCGCCAGGAATTTTTAGCCAAGCAAGAAGGACAAAAGAAGCTAGTCACGGAATCCATTCAAACCGTAACTCATGAGGGCGAACAGAAGCTAACCGCGGCCCAAGTCGAAAACCGCAAGCTGATTGAGCAAGAGCGGCTCAACGGCGCCAAGGGCATTGAAGACACGCGCAAGGTCTACACCGAAGAGATCGCCCGCCGGCATAAACTCGGCGACGCCGGTGTCGCTACGGAAAAAAACTCCCACGAATTCAAAATGAACCGCCTGGTTGATGATCAAAAACGCGAGTTCGAACAAATCGACCGGAAGCACAAGCAAGATCTGCTGGATCTAGACCAGCGCTTTAAAACCGAGGCACAACGCAACAGCGGTTTTTACAAAGAGGCGCTGCTCTCACGCCAGAAAGAATATGAAAACGCGCAGAATAAAAGCCTAGAGGCCTTCTCCGCCCATATTCAGCTGGAAAAAGAAAATATGGTTAAAAGCCTTGAGAAAGAGAAGCGCGAAGCCCTCGACACCGTCGGCAAGTACCGCAATCAGCAAAACGACCCCTTCTACCGCTTAAACAAAGCCACGGCCCAAGTCAGCGAAACGGACACGCATTACTTCATCAAGGCGGAAGTGCCCGAGCACGAAAAGGACAACGTCAAATTATTCGTGCACGACGACAAAGCCGTAATCCAGGGCCACCGCAAGTTCCAAGACGAGATCAACGAACCGGAAGGCCGGCTCAATACCAGCAATTACCAAACCTTCCGGCAAGAGATTCCCTTGGAGCGGCCGGTCCATGAAAAGCTGGTCAAACGCACCTGGGAAAATGGAATTTTAACTCTGAAAATCCCTAAGGTTTAATCACGCCGAACACGTTGTACACGCGTGGCGCCAAATCCCGGGACGAAACCCATACGTTTCCATCTTTGCATCGGGCGCGGTACCGGGCATTTAAAACGGAACAGTCCGCGGTGGAATTGCGGATTTTAAATTCGCACTCTTGGCCGTTCCAATGGCTCGCCACCACGGACGCCGCATGATCCAGCCGCGCCCGCGATTTAGACATAAATCCCATGTTAAAGGAGATCCCCGCCGGCACTCCCTTTTTTAACAACGACGCGATACCTTCCTCGGCATCGCCCGTAAAGCCCTGGAAATTGTAAGTGGACACCGCGATTTTCACCGGGCCCGCGTGGCGGCGCGGCTCACAGGCCCGGTCGGCGTTTTGGGTCACGGTGTCCAATGCGGCTTCATTTAGTTTCTCCGCCAGGCTTAAGAAACTATTCATCGGATGATTTCTTAAACGCGGGCAAGGCTCGTCGCTGGAAAAATCGATTCTGGTGGGATCCACCATGCGCTTGAGCTGGCTGGCGATATAAGTTTTCATCTCGCGGCCCTCACCTTCCGAAGGCATTCGCGACTCGAGACAAAATCCGGGTTGGGAAACATAGGCCAAAATCGCCGACGGGGTCGTGCCGAAGGCCTGAGAGCGCTCTTCAACCGGCCGGCCCAATAGGGAATCCTGATGAACTTGGATCGCCGGAATCGCCGCCCGCGCGAGAAGCGCGGCGGAGCGGGGATCCGCTCCCACGGTCAGTGGATTTGCCAAATTTTCTTTTCTCGCCGACAAATGTTGAATCCCCACATCCAACGCGGAGATTTGTTCCGGTGGCCGCAGACCTTGAGCAAAGCCGATCAAGTCGGCGGC
>JANMVK010000084.1:0-4623 GCA_031392725.1 Pseudobdellovibrionaceae bacterium | reverse complement strand
GGGCAAAGCCATATTTACTCTTATATATTCGGCCAGGGAGCTTGGACGCCGGCTGAGGTGCTGAACAATGTCGAGCAGCTGGTGACCACCGATCCGCTCGGCCAAACCGGGTTGTTCGCCGTGTTTAACAATCAAACCTATTGTCCCGTACAGATTCCCAACCTGAAGTGCGACCGCGCGCCCTCGGCGTGGCCGGCCGGGAGCAAACGATTCGTGCGCTTTCAAAACAACACGCTCCGCTTAGGTGCCGACCACAAAGTCTAC
Source organism: Pseudobdellovibrionaceae bacterium (assembly GCA_031392725.1). Classification (GTDB taxonomy): domain Bacteria; phylum Bdellovibrionota; class Bdellovibrionia; order Bdellovibrionales; family UBA1609; genus JALHOQ01. The sequence goes on along the minus strand of JANMVK010000084.1, from coordinate 4,359 downwards.
GACTCGCACGGCACGGTGTGGCCGGATCTGAGTGAAGCGGAAGTCTTGGACCTCACTGTAATCCCGCAATACGACGTGTTCGACTGATGCGCACGCCGGCGCTGGCCTTTTTAGGCGTTGGTTTTATTTTGTATTGGCTGCTGGTGGGCGATCCGGCCATCGACAAAACCCTGTCGCTTGGTCCAGTGATCCCGTCACTGGTGAGAGTGCCCAACCCTCCTTACGATCTTGAAGAACCCACTCACACCGGCACCGCGGTTCAAACTGAAACTCCACATCTCCAGCAATGGCTGAAACTGGAAGCCGCGCGAGTAGTGCAAGTGGATCCCGATCCGGCACGGACGTTATTGCGGATGCGAAGCAAAGCCGCGCAGCTGACCCGCAAAGATTTACGCAACCTTAAACTCATGGTGATGAACCGGACCTTAAGTACGGACGAACGGTTTTTAGCTGTATACATGGCCGGTTTAGCTGGTGGTGAGGCGCTGGATCTGTTGCGCGACGTGAGTTTCTCACGAATTCCTGGTCTCCCAAGTGACCGCCAACATTCGGATGAAGTGATCTTAAGAACGCAGGCCATCGAAGCACTAGTGCAAAAGCTCCCGTTGGCGGAGGCGCGAACACTGCTCAGGGAGCTTCTGAGCCGGACTTCAGATCCAATCATCGCAAAGCACGTGCAATACTGGCTCAATCGGCTCAGCTAAAAATCAGTTTATTAGTGTCAGGATTGTGTCTTTGGGGTAAAAACTTCCCTCGGGATTGACAAAACATGCGGCTATAACTGAGATAAGATCTTTTTACGCACGGAAGCCAATCCATTTGGTACGCTTTAGATAGGTAATAAGGAGGTATGGGATGACAACAGAAGAAGTAAAAGTGTCGTACACAGGGTTTGAACCCACGAGTGAGATACGCTCCAGTCTCTATTACATCATCAACAAATTGAATTTAAAAACTCCCAGCCAATCGATTATGGCTGCGACGTTCACGCTCACCAATGGTCTGTTTGAAGGTGTTATCAAGATTTCGTCCACGGCGGAAAATATTGTGGTTAAGGCCACAGATGTACAGCTTGTGGAGCTCTCCAATAAATTATTCGATAAAGTTGGCGAAAAATTGGAGAAATGGCGCTCCCTGCGTTTTGACTGACCGCATCCTCCCCTTGCCGTAGCCAAAAACCCCTGAAAGACTTTGTCCATGCTACTTTCGCCTGTATCGGGCGGGGGTCCAAGGGGGAAACCAATATGCGTACTCTATTATTTTTGTTCATCGCGATTAGCGCTACTTCAGTGTCCGCCAAACAGGTGGAGCTCATGTGTTCGACCAAAGCTTACACGTGCGGAGGACCCGGCGGTTGCGGATGGGTGATCACCGGTACCCAAGTGCCCGTGATGCTGCCGATGTTTAAAGATCCCAACTATCCTAATAAGGACGCGCCTTACGAACTCTACCGCGCGACTTACCAGTCCAATTACGACCGCCATTTAATGACGCTGGTGATGGAAGTGAAAACGCTGGATCCGTTTCAGCCGGTCAGCGTGAAAGCCACTTTGGATGGCGGCAACGTATTTGCCGAAGCCTCCGGCCAGAACCAAATGGACATTGCTTTGCGCAACCACAACTTCGGCCGCGGCTTTAGTTGCACGTCGTTTAGAACTCTCGACTAACTGGTAGCGAGACAAAAAACGTCCTTGTGAGGCCGCGAGACTAGCACTATCTTCTTTTGAATGCACCAGCAGCTGAAGAAGGCCCTGCAAGAGCTGAGTCGAGCTCTCCAAGAACTCCACCGCGACCTTTTAATGTTGGAGGCGAAAACCCTTGAGTCCGAACCCGGGCTCCCGGTAAACCCCTACGACTTGTTGCAGGCTTCGCTCCATGATCCCAATTTCGCCTGGCTAAGAAAGATCAGTACCTTGATCGTACATATCGACATCGTAGTGGATGAGTCGCCCAATTTGTCGGGCGTTGAGGCCAATCAGATCAACGATCAGGTGTTGCGCTTGATTGAAAAGCCGGACGCGAAACTGGATCAGGAATTTTGGACCAAATACTCGGCGCATTTGTCCCACAATACCGACATCATTTTGAAACACTCCAAGGTCAAAACCATATTGACCCGGCTGCGCCCGAAAATTTAAGCTAACATGCGAATTTTATTGCGGCCGGGAGGCCGACTGGGCCGCTTGGCTTTCGGTCTTTTTTATCGCTTCCTGAATCGCGTACATTTGCCGGTTCAGATTACGGGCGAACTCCTGAGACCTGCCGTTGCAATCATTGTAGAGGGGCGTGATTCGATCATCCTCGGCTCGATATCGAGTTGCATTGGCCGGATCTCGCTTCGTCTCGCCACCTAAACATTGCATGACCTTCATACACACGGCTCGACAGTTGATCCATTCGTCATCGCAGCTGCTTTTGGCTTTAGCGAGCGTTGTCCAACGAGACTTCAGCTCAGCGACTTGCACCGAATGCAGGTCGTTCATTCCCTGTGCCGTTTCGCTTCCCCCATTTATCGCCACGGAGCCTTCCGCGCACTTCTCCTTGGCTCCCATTGAGGCCTCATCACACGATTTTTTGTTAACCGCCTTGAACTCTTTCGTGCAGTCCCGCCCCTGAGCCAAGGACGATTGATATATTAATAAAGCTCCCAACAATGCGACCATTTCCGACCCCCTCGCAGCCATAGAATATTTTAGGTTCTCAACCCAAGCAATGAAATTGCTGCGCCCGATTTTTAAAAAACAATTCCGCCCCGGAACTCCCGCACGTGTTTGTCGTAGTTGAGAAGGGTTTCGGCATAGCCGTAATAATATTGTAAGTAAAAAGCCGGAACTAAATTAATGCCGCCGATGCGGAAGGACCAAGAGGCTTGGTAGCCGCCCTGATCCCATCGATCGGCGAATTTTCCACCGGGAGCAGCAGTCAACGCTACTTCACTTTTATCAAACAGCCAGCCGTCAAACAATTGCGTGTAGGCCAAGGTGAAAGACAACGGCCCAATGTATTGTTGAATGTTGCGGTTGGTGGGATCAAAGCCGTGCAGATAACTGAGCTGCGCGGTCATCCGGGTCAGCCAACGGTGCCCTTCGCGTTCGGCGTTAAATCGCAAATATTTCATATCCAGTGAACGCGAATCGGCGCCCTGCCGGCCGTTGGAGGTGTGCCCGATCAAGCCGATATCTAGCGATTTCAAGTAAACCCAGCGCTTTTGTTGCCAGCGGTAAAACATCTCCGGGTTATAGGTCAAATCCCTGAATGGCTTGGAGTCTTCGTTCAGCGCCCAAAACATCTCCTGAGTGTAGGCAAAGTAAAAATTGCGGTCCCGCAAAATTGGACTTTTAAAACTCAGCTGCAGTTTTGACAGGGGCTCGCCATAGACAAAATAAAACGGGTGATGGCGCTGCAGAATGCTGGTGTCCTCTTTGTCTACTTGCGCGGAACTGGAGGGCCCGACGGCGCTGGATGCGGCGGTTGGCGCTGGATTGGTTTTGCTCTCGACGGCCACGGCCGCCGCGCTGAAATAAAAATAGGCTAGAAGGACCGGGATCATTTTCATGGTGTATGGAATGGCGTCTTCCTCGCTGTGGGTCAACAAATTTACTCCCAAGTTGATGGGTCAAGGCCTAAAGTTAGACATGGGAAAAATGATATTTTGCTTAATGATGGCCACGGGAAGTTCGTGTTTGGCGCAAAACGCGGGAGTGGTGAGCCTTAAGGGCCCGGTCACCGCCGGTCCCAGCGGGCAACTGCAGGCGATAAAAATCGGCAGCCTGGTGGCCGATGGACAAACAGTTAAAACCGGGCCCGGCGCTTTGGTGATTTTGAGATTTCCCGACGAATCCCGTATCAAGCTTAAAGAAAATACAGAGCTGGTGATTCACGCGCCTAGCAATCCCAAGGAAAAATCCGGTTTGGATTTAGTGGTCGGCGCGGTGTTCACCATGGTCCGTAAGCAGCCGGGGAAAAGTTTTTTTGTGAAGACTCCGGTGGCCGTGGCCGGGGTGCGCGGCACCCAGTTTTTCACCTCCTATGACAAAAATGTCTGGATGTGTGTGGAAGAGGGTGAAGTGGAGATGACCGAAAACAACCATCCGACGCCCGTGGTGGTCACCGCCGGAATGGGCATTGTCGTGGAAAAAGGCAAAGCGATTGCGCCGCCAAAAAAATATGGCTGGACCAAGAAACTAAATTGGAACATGGATCCAGATAAAGGCGATGTGGTCGACAAAACCGTGATTGAAGATTACGACGTTTTAAAGAAAAATTACGACTGATGATTCAGCTGATCGCGTTCCTCATCGCGCTGCCGGCTTGGGCCGCGCCCACTCCTCCCCCCTCGATGCCGGGCGGACTTCAGAC
>JANMVK010000588.1:0-2235 GCA_031392725.1 Pseudobdellovibrionaceae bacterium | reverse complement strand
TGCGCGTCGCGGATAATTCCGGCGCCAAGGAAGTTATGTGTATCAAGGTGCTCGGCGGATCGAAACGCCGTTACGCCGCCGTCGGCGACGTCATCATTGTTTCGATAAAAGAAGCCATGCCCAATTCAAAAGTTAAAAAGGGCGATGTGGCCCGTGCCGTTGTGGTCCGGACTATTCACAAATTGCGCCGCCCGGATGGAAGCTACATTCGGTTTGATGATAATTCCGCGGTGTTGATCAATGCGGCTAAAGAGCCGATCGGCACGCGTATTTTTGGACCTGTTGCACGGGAATTGCGAGCCAAGGCGTTCGTAAAAATCGTGTCACTGGCGCCCGAGGTGATTTAAATGGCTGACGAACAACAGCAACCCAAAGAGAAGAAGATTAAGAAGGACAAATCGGCCGCTCCCGCTGAGAAGAAAGCGAAAGAGCCGAGACTTCCTGATCCAGGCCGCCTGAATAAGATTCAGCTGCATGAGAAATATAAAACCGAAATGGTTCCGGCTCTGATGAAGGAACTGGGATTAAAAAACACCATGCAGGTGCCGCGCTTGCAAAAAATCGTGATCAATTTGAGCACGGGCGAAGCGGTTAAGAATCCTAAAGTGTTGAACAATGCCGTGGAAGAAATGACCGCGTTCACCGGCCAACGGGCCGTGATCACCAAGTCGAAGAAATCCATTTCAAACTTTAAGTTGCGCGAGAATATGCCCATCGGTGTGATGGTGACTCTGCGTAAAGAGCGCATGTGGGCCTTCTTAGAGCGCCTGATTCATGTGGCTCTCCCGCGCGTCCGCGATTTTCGTGGCGTGAATTCCCGCGGCTTTGACGGCCGTGGCAATTACAATATGGGCTTGAAGGAACAGATTATTTATCCTGAAATTGACTACGATAAAGTGGACATGGTGCGTGGAATGAACGTCACAATTTGCACCACTGCGGTGAATGACAATCAGGGAAAGGCGTTGCTTGAAGCTTTGGGCATGCCTTTCAGAAAGCGCTAATAAGGAGTTATTGAGAATATGGACACAATCGGTGAATTTTTAACTCGAGTTCGTAATGCCGGCGCTTCCAAGCACGAGAAGTTGGACATGCCTTCTTCAAATGTTCGGGTCGGCATCGCGAAAATTCTGCTGGATAACGGTTACATCCGCTCCTTTAAAGTCGTTCGCGACAATAAGCAGGGCGTGATGCGCGTTTACCTGAAGTACAACGACAAAGGTAAACCCATTATCACGGCGATCAACCGCGTGAGCCGTCCCGGCCGGCGCGTTTATGTGAAGTCAGATGATATTCCAAGCATCCGCGATGGTTTTGGAATTGCAATTTTGAGTACGAATCGCGGTGTGGTCGACGGTGAAACCGCCAAGAAAGATAAGCTCGGCGGCGAACACCTTTGCAGTGTTTGGTAGGTAAAATATGTCACGTATAGGAAGAGCTCCAGTTTATTTTGATAAAGCGGTTCAGATCACCATCACTCCGCTCAACGAAGTCGTGGTTAAAGGTGCGAAGCACTCCATGACCGTTCGCATGCGTCCGGAAATCACGGCGAAAGTGGAAGATGGCAAAGTGTTGCTGTCACCGAAGGGCACTGAGCCCTCCACCCGCGCCTATCACGGACTTTACCGCGCGTTGATTCAGAATGCGGTGACCGGCGTTTCTAAAGGCTGGACTCGTGAGCTGGAATTGAATGGTGTTGGTTACAGGGCTTCGGTCAGCGGCAAGAAATTGGAAATGACTTTGGGTTACAGTCACCCGGTGATTTTTATGATTCCCGTGGGAATTGAGATCACCGTTGATAAACAAACGAAGATTACTGTTAGCGGTCCTAACCGTGAAACAGTGGGCCAGGTTGCCGCGAAGATCCGCAGCTTCCGTCCGCCCGAGCCGTATTTGGGCAAAGGCGTTAAGTATGTCCATGAAACCATTAAGCGCAAAGCTGGAAAATCAGCCGCTAAATAAGGTGATGAGGTAGTAAAATGATCCGCTTGAAGCAAAAAAAGAAGACTGCGTTTAAGGTGACCAAGCGCATGAAAAATAAGGCGCGCATCCGTAAGAAAGTGGACGGAGATCAAGAGCGTCCGCGTTTAAGCGTGTTCCGCTCGGGCCGCCATATGTACGCGCAGATCATTGACGACCAAGCCGGAAAGACTTTAGTGGCTTTCTCGACATTGGAAGGCAATCTGAACAAGAAGAACTTGGTCACCGCCAAACAGGTGGGCCTCGAGATCGCCA
>JANMVK010000058.1:0-7947 GCA_031392725.1 Pseudobdellovibrionaceae bacterium | reverse complement strand
TTGTTGCAACTCTTCATCGCTGGCCGAGAATTCAAGCTTACTATCGGGACCATTCTGCAGTTCCAGCTTCAATTTCAGCTCGCCGGCCATTTCGGCCACTGCGACCGCGAGTTCCTGAACTTGCTCTTGCACGGTTTCCGGAACCAGAATCTTTTCACATTTCACTTTTTTGACCCGTTGCGGAGGCGCATACCGGCGGGGCGCCGCCATTGCGTATGTTGATCCAACTAACAAAGCTATAATTGTTACATAGCGAAACATGTGAGCCTCTCTTTTCTAAGCCACTAGCCGGTTTTGACAGTCTTAAGTCAAAGAGAGAATTCAAGATACGTGCCTAAATACCTTTAGGCGGCGGTTTTTAATTTCTGAAATATGGCGACCAACGCGCGCATGACTTCGGGATCATACTTACCGTTGAGTTTTCCCGTCATCAGCTCGATGGCGTCGGTGGGCCTCATGGGATCATTGTAAGAGCGCTTAGTGGTCAGAGCATCATAGGTATCCGCCACGGCCACCACGCGCGCCATGGGATGGATCTGCTCGGCGCTCAGCTTCTGCGGATAGCCGTTGCCGAGTAAACTTTCATGATGTTCAAAGGCGCAGGCCACGACATTTTCCAGGGCATTGTGTTCTGTTAAAATTTTGAGGCCGAACTGCGGATGCTTTTGCATCAAGACCCACTCCTCTTCCGACAGCGGACCGTTCTTGCAAATGATTTCCAGCGGGATGTAGCGCTTGCCGATATCGTGGAACAGTCCGCCAAGTCCCAACTCTTTCAATTCCTGTCCGCGAAAGCCCACGGCTTGTCCGAGGCCGAGCGAGTAGATGCTGACATCGAGGGAGTGGTTGTAAGTGTAAAAGTCATGGCTGGAGAGTCCGATTAAATTGACCATGGCCGCGGCGTCGGAATCCATAAAGGCGACGAAATCCTCAATCACTTGGCGGGCGTCTTTCAGTGCGTTTTCAATGTCGGGGCGTTCGAACAATTCCTCCACCAGCACCATAGTGGATTCACGCAAAATCAGAGCTTTTTGTTTGGTGTCGAGATCCGGACTGATTAAACCGTCGCGGACAAACTTTTGGTAGTTGGTGCGTTCAGTGGCGAGAATATAAAACTGCTCAGGCGCCTTACGTTCGAAATGGTCCAACTTAACGGCGCTGATCTTATCGCCCGCCCGTAGATAATGAATGATGCGTCCGCCAATGGTGACAAATAAATCAAACGGAATCTTCCTGCCGGGCGGCAGACTATTCAGCCGTATCTTCATGTATTTATCGAGGCTCATAGGATAAATTGTGCCACGGTTTTATTGACTCTCCAAACAAAGATGGCATGTTAATTTGCTTACCATGGCGCTGCAGTTTGACACCGATATTCAATTTGTAAAAGGGATTGGCCCTAAGTTGGGCGATCTGTTCCGCCGCAAGGGCATCTTGCGCGTGCAGGATCTGATTGAGTTTTTTCCGCGCACTTACGAAGACCGCCGCGCCGTCCGCCATATCCAGTCCTTAGTCCCGGATCAACTGGTCAGTATCAAAGCCCGGATCCTCAAAGTGCGTTCGATGTTTTTGGGAAAGTCCAAACGCAAGATGTATGAAGTGGTCCTGGGCGACACCACCGGCAGGATTTCCTGCAAGTTTTTTCGGGTGCCCTACCGCGGATATTTTGAGCGCTTCGAACCCAATTCCGAAGTGCGGGTGATCGGCAAAGTCCTGTTTTACCGGGGCACTAAGGAATTTCATCATCCGGATATTCACCCGGTCAATGAGGCCGAGGAAAACGACAACGATCTGATTCCGATTTACACAGAACTCGAGGGCCTAAGCTCGGCCCGAGTCGCGCGCTTGATTCAGGCGGTGATCGGCATGCCAATTCTCGAGACGCTGCCGCAGTGGGTGCGCGACAAGTATGGACTGATGGGTCTGGGACCGGCGCTGCGGGAAATTCACGATCCGCCGATCGAGCAGGGCGACCAGTATTTGCAATTTAAGGCGCCGGCGCAGACCCGGATCATTTTTGACGAATTTTTTCTGATCGAACTTCACTTGGCGATTAAGCGGGCGGGAATTGAACGCGAAAAAGCCACTCCCATCCTGGCCGAGGGCGAATGGCCCGCGAAGTTGCGCGCGAGCTTGGAGTTCACGCTGACGGACGCCCAAGAGCGGGCCTTCACCGAGATCTCCGCGGACTTGCAAAAGCCCCATCCCATGCACCGGCTGGTTCAGGGCGATGTGGGCAGTGGAAAAACGTTGGTGGCTCTGATGGCCGCCGCCTTTGCGGCTGAAGCCGGTGAGCAGACGGCGCTGATGGTGCCCACCGAGATTTTAGCGGAGCAACATTATCAGAATTCTAAAAAACGCCTCGAGCCGCTCGGTATGAAAGTGGCTCTTCTCACCAGCGCCTGCAAGAACAAGGAACGCGAAAAGATTTTAGAAGGACTAATCACCGGCGAAATTCATTTGGTGATCGGCACTCACGCGTTGATCCAAGACGATGTGGATTTTAAAAATCTGTCGCTGGTGGTGGTCGATGAACAACACCGCTTCGGCGTTGAACAGCGCAATAAGTTGAAGCGCAAGGGTCTTTCGCCCCACTTTTTAGTGATGACCGCCACACCCATTCCCCGAACGTTGGCTATGACCGTCTATGGCGATCTCGATGTTTCCATTATCGATGAGTTGCCCAAAGGCCGCCAACCGATCATCACCCGCAAGACGTTTCAGAGTAAGCATCACCTGGTGATGGGATTTGTGCGCGATCAACTGGTGACCGGCCGCCAAGCCTACATCGTCTATCCGCTCGTGGAAGAGAGCGAGACCATGGATCTCAAAAACGCCATCGAGGAATTTGAAAAAATCAAAATTGAGTTTCCTGAATTCACCGTGGGCTTGCTCCACGGCCGGATGAAGTCTGCGGAAAAAGACGAAGTGATGAAAGCGTTTCGAGCGGGCACCATACATATATTAGTGGCGACCACGGTGATTGAAGTCGGCGTCGATGTGCCCAATGCCAATATTATGGTGATCGAACACTCGGAGCGTTTCGGTTTGTCGCAGCTTCATCAATTGCGCGGCCGGGTCGGCCGGGGCGCCCATAAAAGTTATTGTGTTCTGGTATTAGGTTACGCGTTGAGTGAAGAAGCCGCCAAGCGTGCCGAGATTATGGAACAAACCAACGACGGATTTAAAATTGCCGAAGCCGATTTGGAAATGCGCGGACCGGGAGAATTTCTTGGCACCCGCCAGAGCGGACTGCCTGGTTTCCGAATGGCGAATCTCGTTCGCGACGTGAAGATACTCCAACACGCGCGCGAAGCCGCTTTTAAATTGATCGATGAAGATCCCACTTTATCCAAGCTCGAGCACCAAGCTCTGCGCGCGAAACTCGATGAACTCCATAAAACTTGGGTCGGCTAACCGCACGACTTAGGTCCAGCGAAAAGCATTTGTAAGATAATTTCACTCCACAGCCCACATGTGTGTACGCGTATGATTTTTTTTATTGACACCATGGAGGGGGAAAAATGAACAAAGGGATTTTGTTTTTTGTATTCACGCTCGCGCTGGCCATTCCGGCAGTGGCGAATGAAGAAGCGCGCATCTGCCAAGGGTTCTTACCACCGAACAATATGAGTTATCCAGTCGTAGCGGGACCGGCGGCGGCCATGGCGAAAGCCAAGTTCGATGAAGTGCTCGATCGCGTTCAAGCCACTTACGGTCCCATCATCCGGCAAATGGGCGGCACTTTAAAAATTGGCCGCAAATGGACGGACCCCACCGTGAATGCCTACGCCGACCGCAACGGCAGCACCTGGGAAATCGTGATGTTCGGCGGATTCGCGCGCCACCCGGCCGTGACCCCGGACGGCTTTATGGCCGTTGCGTGCCATGAGTTGGGCCACCATATCGGCGGCGCCCCTAAGTTCGGAAGCGATTGGGCATCGGTGGAAGGTGAGAGCGATTACTGGGCCAATCTAAAATGTCTGCGCCGGATTTTCGAAAGCGACGACAATAAGAAAATCGTCGATGCCATGACCGACGTGGATCCCATCGCGGTCCGCGATTGCAAAGCGCAATTCACTTCGCAGCAAGATGAGTACGTGTGCATCCGCGCCGTTATGGCGGCTAAGTCTTTGGCCATAGTTTTAGCGGAAGACTCGCCCGGCCCGGCTCCTAAGCTGGACACTCCGGATAAATCGGAAGTGAATCAAACCAATGGCAATCATCCGGCCGGCCAATGCCGCTTGGATACATTGTTTGAAGCGAGCTTATGTAAGGTTCCGTTCGCGCAAGATGTGAGCCAGTCGACCTACAAGACCGGTACCTGTTATACGCCCAACGACACCCGCGGCGCGCGTTCACGCTGCTGGTTTAAGCCGAACTAAATTTTTAAGTAATCTTCGCAGAATTTTTCATAGCGGCTCCTCGGAGCCGCTTTTTCTTTGCCCAAAAACAAATTGGACTGGTCGTGATCGAGCGTCATTCCCAGGTTAAGAGGTTCACCTTGGGAATCCAGTGCCAGCAGTGAAACCGTAAAACGCTCGCGCTGAGCCGGCACCATATGCATGGCAATCTGTTGATTGATCGCAGTCATAATATGCGGATCCAGCATCAGCACAGCTTCGCCATTGATTCGATAGATTTTAATGTTGGAAAACGGGAGCGACTGAAGACCGGGAAAATCGCGACCATTCAAATCAATTTCCAAGCCCTCACCATCGCGTATCACCAGCTCCCACGCCGAGACTGGCGTCGGGGTCACAGCCGATTCACGGGTGCTGATCACAATCGATTCCAACTCGCCGGACGTGTGAATATTTTGAGAGCGAATTTCGCCCCAAGTGTCGCCCATGGAGTGAGTGTTAATCCGGACCTCCAAATAGATGCTGTTCATGGAGGTGAGCAAGTGGTTGTCTTTTAACCTGCGCTCGGCATTTTGCCGCAGATCCCGTTCCATCCATTGTTGCTCATGAAATTTTTCGTATTTGGTGAAGAAACCCGTCAAAGACGGGCGGCTGTGGTTAAGGCTGATATTCATTCGTCCGATGTAGGCGGCGCCATCTGCAAATGCCACGAACGAATAAAATGAAAGTGTCAAAAGTACGTAACGCATTGGGGTCTCCTATCTTAGGGGACGAAAGTTAACAGTAATTCGCAGTTGAATACACTGAACAAGAATTCCCGCGACTGTTTGGGACTAAAATTCACTTGGCGAGAGGCGTCTTGCCCGTCGAACAGAGGTACGATTGTAACGCCGGCATCTTTGGCCTTAAGTTTTTTGCCAATGATTTTCTCATAGTCGGCGATGGCGGAACGAATAGCGGGGAGATAAGCGTCCGTCATTTGAAGGCCGCGTCCCGAGACTACAACCGCGTCGCCGGAAAGGCCGGTCTGGTAGTAGACCTGGCTAGTGAGAGGTCTTCGAGCCTTCCGGTCATAAATCAGAATCGACCAGCCATTGACCGGCTTAGAATGCGGCGCTAATTCGGCCGAGTAAGCGAGCGCGAAAATCTCACCGTAACTGTCGATAAATTTCGCGCCGGTGCGGTCACTTCCGCCACGCACGAGAACGACAGAATTCAATTCGAACAACGCCGCCCCGGAATTTTGCGCCTGCAGTCTTTCGCGCAACTCGCGCGCCAGCATTTGTTCGCCGTGAAATTGTTCAAACTTGGTGAAAAAGCCGTTGGGCAGCAGAGATTTTTCGAGAATCGTCACATTTACTTCGCGCACCGAACGCACAGTCTTCGGCCAAGATACGGGCGGCTGAATGGAGGCGTCACCGAGGGCGGCTTGCTCAGCGCGGTCGCTATGGGTGGAATTGCGATAATGTTCTGTCACTCCGGCGGAGGCTGCGATGGGAACTGAAACTAGGGCTGCGAGTAAATAGCGCATGTAGATCTCCAATGAGTTGACGGCGAGATCGATAACATCGATACTGCACACGGTCAAAAACGGTAAACCTTCCGATTCTTCGAGTGCCGGTCTTGGAAAAAATTTCACGCTCCATGCCGAAAAACGTTCATTTGCCTAAGCTATATTTGATTATACGTGTCAAAAGTGATAAACATCCAACTCCAGTGGGGGCACCCCCCCAATAAAAAGAGATGCGGACGGAGTTTATGTTGGAGGCGACAAGCATGGTTTCATTCAAGGTCGGGGATAACGCTGTTTATCCTGGTCACGGTGTTGGTAAAGTTACGGCCATTGAAACTAAAGAAATTCTTGGTACCAAACACACATTCTATTCGATAAACATTTTGGATTCCGGCATGAAAATTATGGTTCCCAAAAACCGTGTGGAAACCGTAGGCCTGCGTCCCATCATTTCCCGCGATGAGGCCGCCAAAGTTATTGAGATCCTAAAAGAAACTAATGTGAAAATCGACAACCAGACCTGGAACCGCCGCTACCGCGAATACATGGAGAAGATTAAGACCGGCTCCGTGTACCAAATCGCTGAAGTGCTGCGCGACTTGTTTCTGCTGAAGGTCGAGAAGGAACTGAGTTTTGGCGAGCGTAAGATGCTCGACAGCGCCCGTTCCTTGCTGCTTCGCGAATTGTCCTTAGCCACGGGCACTGATGAGCTCAAGGCCCAGGATGAAGTGCGCGCCATTTTCAATTTGTGACCGATCTGTAAAAACCTAGATTCCCGCTACAAAATCATATTAGAATAGACTATTTCGGGCTTACCGCCCGAGGTAGGAACCATGACAGACACACCCGTTCGAGTTCGATTCGCACCTTCACCCACCGGCTACTTGCACGTGGGCGGCGCCCGCACGGCGCTGTACAATTATTTGTTCGCCAAGAAATGGGGCGGCGAATTTATTTTGCGAATCGAAGACACCGATGAAGCCCGCAGCACTGAAGAGTTTATCCGCATGCAGATGGATGATCTGAAATGGCTCGGCCTCAATTGGGACGAGGGTCCTGAATACAAAACTTTAAAAGACATCGGACCTCACGGTCCTTACCGCCAATCGAAGCGCCAGGACATTTACAAAAAGTACGCCGATCAGCTGATGGCTTCGGGCCGCGCTTATTATTGCTTCCTCAGCGATGCGGAAATCGATGTGCAGCGCCAGGCTGCGATGAAGGCGGGACGGCCGCCGCAGGTGAATTCGCCTTACCGGAATTGGACGATCGAAAAAGCCCAGGAGAAAATGGCCAAGGGCGACAAACCGGTTGTGCGCTTTAAAGTTAAGGACGAGGAAAAGCGCGATTATATTTTGCCGGATCTGGTTCGGGGCGATGTGAAGTTTCCCTCGGACATGGTCGGTGACTTTGTGCTTCTGCGCGCGAGCGGGATGCCGGTCTACAATTTTTGCTGTGTAATTGATGATGCGCTGATGAAGATCTCGCATGTGTTCCGGGCGGAAGATCATTTGAGCAATACCTTACGGCAGATGATGATTTACCAGGAACTGAGAATGACAATGCCCAAGTTCGGGCACATTTCATTAATTCTTGGCAGCGACAAGCAGAAGTTGTCCAAGCGCCATGGCGACAGCAGCTGCAACGAGTATATGCTCAACGGCTATTTGCCCGAGGCGCTAAATAATTTTATCGCACTCCTCGGCTGGAGTTCGCCCAATGCGCAGGAAATTTTGTCGATGAAAGAATTGACTGAGCAGTTTCACTACGACCGTTTGCATTCCGCGCCCGCCGTGTTTGATCCGACTAAGTTGAGCTGGGTCAATTCGCAGCATTTGCGCGCTTTGCCTGAGGACGAGCTGTGGAGACGGGTGGAGCCGTTTTTAAATGAGGCGGGGTTGAAGCTGCCGACCGACACCGCATGGCGGTTAAAGGCGCTCGGCGTTTACAAAACCGGAATGAACACCTTGAAAGACGCCGTGGAGGCCTTCCGACCGTTAAGCGAAACTCCCATCGATATCTCCTCGCCGGAGGCGCAAGAGACTCTGACCTGGCCGAGCACCCGGGTGG
>JANMVK010000056.1:0-7426 GCA_031392725.1 Pseudobdellovibrionaceae bacterium | reverse complement strand
GGCCCAAATCACGGGTGAACCAGTCGAACAGTCCCTCATAACAGATTTGCGCGCCCACTTTTAAGCCTTCGCTGTTTAATACCGCCGGACCGGGGCCGCGGCCGAAGTGCCCGGTGTAGGGCAGCCACTCATAGAATTTAGGAAAGAGATCGCCGAAGGGAATGTACTCGCCAAACGCGAGCAGCACGGTTTTGTGGTAAGGCTTATCCTCCCACACGCCGTTCTTGTTCAGAATAAAAAACGAATTGGTGTAGAGATTGGTGCCTTCCTGGATGGAATAACCGCCGGTGATCAGCCGGGTGTCAAATCTCACCACCATTTCGCACAGTTTGGCGGCAAAACCCATCGCCAGACCGGGATCGGGAATCACTTCGGGGAAAGCGGTTTCGGGCCACACCACATAATCGGGCTTGCCGAATTTCTCCAAACCCTGGCGGGTTGCTTGAAAAAACTTGTCGACCACCACATCCCGGTAAGCGCCGCCGGCCTCGGCCAGAAGTTTTTCCTGATTTCCAATATTGGCCTGGACCAGCATCATACTGACTTTGCTATCGGGCTTGGGCAAACCGCGCGCGTGATAAAAACCAAACAGGTTCATCACCACAAAAATCAACGGCACCGAGAACGCCCACGCCTGCCAACGTCCTCCGGACCTGTATCGCATCAGTGCCACTAAAATCAGCGCGCTAAACGCGAAATTGACCGTGCTCAGACCGCTAAAGCCAATAATATCGGCAAGATGAAATGCCGGGAAGCCACCCCACAACCAGGTGTAACCGTGATGCCATTGAAAAATCATCGGATAGGCGCGCTCAGCGACAGTTAAAAACACGGGTAAGGTTAGTATTTTAGCCCAATCTTTTAACCTTAACTTTTCACAAAACCAAAACCACGCGAGACCCGCGAGCGGGATGTGAAGGTGAGCCAGAGCGCAAAATATTATCAGCACGACTCCAGCCAGCGGCGCCGGCAGATGGCCAAATTCATAGACCGTGTAACTAACCCAATTGAATCCGATCAGGGTCAGCACAAATTGAGAGGTCCATCCAGTCCAGAAAACTTGGCGGGTGGATTTTGTCTCCATCCATGCGAGCCACAGCGGAACATACATAAAAAATATGGCCCACGGTGGGAAGGGAATATAGCTTGTCCCAATCAGAATCCCTGATAAAATGGCTCGAAGGTATGGGGGCCGTGTACACGGAAGTAAAGGTCTTAGCCAAGATCCAGCTCTCATACGCTTAGGCTAAGGTAATCCATGATAGGAGTCACTATGCCTGTCGACATTGAACGGACGCAGCTCTCGAGCCCGGAATCGCTTCGCGTCCGCTGTCCACACTGCCGCAAGCTTTATTTGGTTCAGTACACCGATATTCAAGAGGCCAAGCCGCGTTTTGAATGTGTGGAGTGCCGCGACCGTTTTTGGATTTCACTTTCGGATATGGATTTTTCCACGGAAGTGGATGGTCTGCCGGTTCATGTTAAAGAACCTCCGCCTAAATCCTCTCTCAAAGCTAAAAATATTCCAGGCATGGGCGATCCTTGCCCGAAATGCTTTAAGCTGACTCCTCGCGGTCAGCCGGAGTGCGTGCATTGCGGAGTTGTAATCAGCAAAATGCGCGAACTGGAATTTAAAGAGCCGGTGCCCACGCATTCGGGCCATTTGGAATTGCTGTGGCACAAAGTGATTTCGGCTTACGACATGAGCAATGCTCATGATGATTTTATGCGCGCCTGCCAGGCCGATGGGAATTTGCAGTACGCGGGTTCGCTTTACTCGCAAATGCTAAAACTGATGCCCATGGATGAAATCACGCTCAAGCGCCTCGATCAGGTCAAAGCGTTGTCCACCATCATGATGCCGGAACCCAAGACGGAGCCGCCGTTCTGGCGCACCAGCACGCGTCTGTGGCAAGTGCCGCTGATGGGTGGAGTGATCTGTCTTGTGGTGGGAATGACTTTGCCCCCATTCCGCAATATCGCCGGAGTGGGTGCCGCGTTTTTGTTCCTTGCCGTCGCATTAAGACGGCGATAATTTTTTAAATTTAATCGTTAGATGCGGCGTTGGCTTCGGGCATGGCTTTGAAGTGATTTTTGATCTTCTTGCCAAAGGCCGTGATCTTGTTGTCGGGCTGCTGTTCGTCTTCATCTTCGCCAGCGCTTGGAGCCGCGAACTTGGACTGATTTTCCACACGCATGCCGTTGAACGCCAAATCCGAATCCTGGGTGGCGAGCGCTTTATAAGAATTCAACCGTTTGCGGTAGCGGGTTTTACCGGCCAATTTGTCGTCGCTGTCACCGGTCTGCGTGAGATATTTTTTAATCTGATCGGCTTTGCGCAAAGACGAATTGTTGGCCATTACTAAAGCGGCTACACCGGTGGCAAATGCAGTGGCTTGCGAGGTGCCCGTCATATAACCGTATTGTCCGTTGGGCAAAGTCGAGATGATATCGTTGCCCGGGGCGGCCACATCCACGGTTTGCTCGCCGAAGTTGCTGGACGGCAAAACGTTTTGGAAGCGGTCAATAGCGGTCACTGAGAGAATATTGGGCAAGCCGTAATCCGCGGGATAGTACTTCTTTAAATCGGAGTTGGAGCGTTCGTTGCCGGCCGCGGCTACAAACAAAATGCCTTTTTTCATGGCGCGCTCGATGGCGGCTTTTTCATCAGGGCTCGGGGCGATGCCGCCGCCGGAGTAGTTGATGATGTTGGCGTTCATTTTCACGGCGTAGTCGATGGCCTTGACTGTGTTGACCAGGTTGTTCACTTCGGTGCCTTTTGAATCATAATACTTCAGAATCATAAGGCTGACTTTAGGAGCCACGCCGCTGATGCCGACGCCGTTTCCGCCTTCCGCGCCCACAATACCCGCGATATGCGTGCCGTGGCCGTGATCGTCGGTCAGCTTGTTGGTGTTATCCACGAAACTCCAGCCATTGATGTCGTCAATAAAGCCGTTGTTATCGTCATCAATTTTATTGGAGGCCTTGTCGCGGCCGAATTTATCGAGGCCGGACTCACCTTTGTTCACCCAAAGATTTTTGACAATATCGGGGTGTTTGTTGTCGATCCCGGTGTCGACAATGGCGACCACAATATCGCGGCTGCCTTGAGAAATGCGCCAGGCGCGCTGAGAATCCGTCATTTTCAGTCCCCACGCCGCCGAAATAGCCGGATCGTTAAGGAGAACTTCCATCTCTTTTTCAGGCTTAGTCTTAATCGGAACCGGTTTACCAAGTTCAGCGGAGCGGCCTTGTTTAGACGCCAAATCACTGCTGTCATTGTCGGAGCTGGGAGTGGAGGCGAGCCACTGAATGGCTGTCAAAGCCAACAGGACGATTGCTAAACGCCTTTTGCTCAAATATGAGGTCAATTGCATGGATGAAGCTCCTTCACTCTATCGGTATGTAATAGCAAGTGGGGTGCCGCCCCTAAGCCCCTGAAAAGAGGCCTAAGCGTTGAATATAAGAGGGGTTTTAAGTGGTGATCTGTTGGGGGGTTGTCTAGATACTAGACGCTCAATCGGTGGCAACGAAGAAGCCGACTACGGCTGCAACCAGCGACCAAATGTAGATGGTGCCGCCGAAGACAACGATCATATTGAGGATGCGGCCGCCGGGCGTGCTGGCCTCTATGTTCGAGTATCCGGACCCGGTGACCGCGCTGACACTCCACTCGAGACAATCGATCGCGCCCAAGTGATTGGCCCTGACTTTATTTTCCAGAAATCCAAAAAAGAAAGCGCTAACAAAGATCAAAACCAATCCAAAAAAAATTAGTTTTTGAAACAGCGGGAGATTGGGTTTCATGTGGTGATTTTAACAGGGGGATTCTATTCGCGTCAAATTTGTAATTTAGCCCTCAAGCAATCCCAACGCAGGTGAGCTCCATCCCAAAAACAGAAGATCAGTTGCCCCTTGGGAGCGATGGGGGTACGACTACCCCATGAAACGCCATTATCAGCAATCATTCCTAGAAAAAGGCTTCGCTAAGCCAAGCGATAAATTCGGCGGCTCGCTCCTTAAAGGAAATCCCAAAAGCAAAAGGCCATTGGAGTCGAAACTGCCAATTCACTTGGTCTTGCGCTCAGGCAAAAGCTCAATGCGTCTGCCGAAAACGTTAATCGTTGTAAATGAAACGGTGAGGCGGACAGCCGCAAAACATGGTGTGAAGATCTATCAGTTCGCCAATGTGGGAAATCACCTTCATTTACTTATTAAAATTCCCAGTGTGCGGCAGTGGGCTGCGTTTATTCGCGAACTGAGCGGGCGAATCGCACAACAGGTGATGGAGCTGGTCGATTCGGCCAGCATCGAAAAATTCTGGCGTTTTCGGCCCTATACGAGAATTGTTCGGAGCTGGAAAAAGGCTTATAAGTCGGTCAAAGATTACGTGTATCTAAATCAAGTGGAAGCGGAAGGGCATATTTCTCGTAAGGAAATCAGTTCGCTTTCGCAATTGAAAATGATTTGGGCTGATACAGCTTAGGTCATTCCTGAGGCGGCGCAATCGCACTAACCGTGGCCTTGGGATCCGGCCCGAAACGATTGGTGGCCTGAGTGCCGTTGATGGCCAATAAATAAATATTGTAAAAGGGAAGCGCAATCCAATAACCGACATGGTCGGAATCGTGCATCCGGCGTACTCCCACAGCTATGGCGGGGATCATGGTTCCGAGTTGGTAGATGGTAAGAAGGGCCGGATACTTGATTAAAGCCGCGAGAAAGGCGATGACGATAGTAATTATGGCATTTACCAAAATGAACATCCAATACTCCTGCCGGCGCGCGCGGCCCGAGAAGTTAAAATAATTCATGATGACTTTGATATACCATTCCACGTTGAGCTCCTTCGAGCTCAACTGGCGTCTTCGAGTTTCAACACCCAAGTGGGAAACTCAATGGATGCGTTCTTTGATTTCAACAAACTATAAAAAATCAGATTGCGCATCACCAGCCGCACATAGGTGCGGGTTTCTTCGTAAGGAATCTCTTCGATAAACTCCAAGGAATCGCCGCGGAAGCGGGTCTTCATCCAATTCTGAATGGCCTTTTCACTGGCGTTGTAAGAAGCCACCGCCAGAATAAATTGGCCTTTGTTGCGGCTGAGGAGTTCTTTAATATGAGCGGCTCCAATCATCACATTGGTGCGGGGATCATAAAGATCGTCCATGCCCGCGTAAGGAATTTTATTTTGCATGCCGATGGTCTCCGCCACTTCGGGCAGAACTTGCATCAAACCGAAAGCGTCGGCGAAGCTTCGCGCGCGGGTGTCGAAGGCCGATTCCTGGCGCATGATCGCGTAAATCAATTCTTCTTCGACGCCGAACTGGAGAGCCGCGGTTTTCACTTCACTTTGCCACGGCTGTGGGAATAACAAATCCGGATGGCGCTCTAAAACGCTCTTGCGCCGTTCCGGCGTTAAGGCGCCTAAGCTCTCATACAATTTCATGTAGAGGCCGCCCTTGGCGTAATACTGAAACAGGGTGACCCAGCCCTCGTCGGTTTGGTCGTTTTGCTTCTTGTAGGCGCGCGAGGATTGATCGAGCAAAGCGGTGAGCGCTTCTTTTTCCTCAAGCATGGCCAGCCATTCCGCCATGGTCATGTCCAACGGAATATTATTTTCAACCGTGCCGTTGCCGGGGGCCGATTTAAAAGTGATCGCCAGAGATAAATTGCGGTGAGCGAGCAGGCCGTAGTAACCGACCGGATCCAGTTCCACTAATTTTTCAAAAGTGGCTTTGGCAAGTTCGTCCTGGTGAAGCTCGGCATAGGTTTTTCCCAGCCAGAACAGGGCGCGCACACGGCTGAACTCAGTGGCTGTTTTGCTTTCCAAGTCCGCCAACAGCTCGGCCGCGCGCGGAAGATTGTTGCGGCGGCGTTCATTCCAGGCGCTGTACCAATAAATTTTATCGCGCATTTCGGGATCTTTGATCCGCTGTTTTAAAGCGAGTTCCAAATACTCCGAGCTCAAATCATAGTCTTTGGTTTCCTCCACCAGCCGCGCGCGCAGCCAGTAAAGTTCGGCGAGCGAAACTTTGCCCTTCATTTTCTTCTCGAGGCGGTCAAACACCTCTTTGGTTTCTGAAGGGCGGTGCGCGGTCCACAGCGCGCGGCCGTAAAAAATCTCGGCGTCGTAGTAGGCTTGGCGCAAGGGTTGCGATCCGGGATTGGTCTTGCGCGCTTTGCGCAAAAATTCCACCAGCTTGAGCGCGGCCTGAATATGGTCTTCCGCTTGGCGGGCGTTTTTAAACCCAAGGCGGATGCCTTTTAGCGCCGTGATTTTTTCTTCGATAGTGTAATGCGAGCTGCGGATGACTTTGTCATAGTACTCGCGCGATTTGCTGAACTGGCGGGCCGTGCGCAAATCACCGGCCACATCCAAAAATTCCCGCACTTTGGGAGTGGGGTTTAACCGAGGGGCAATGCCGTAAAGCCGTTTTTTAAATTCCTCCACGCGCTCCGTCTGCGACATTTCTTCGGCGCGGGCGATGGCCACTAAAATCCATTTGACCTTCTCGGCTTGCAGCAAGTTTTGCCGTGATTTTTCATGGGCCAATTCCATTTCCGCGACTTTGTCGCCGCTTTTTGCCACCTGCTTCAGCGCAATGTCGAGGGCGATGTCTTGCATCCAGCCGGGCATAGCGGAGCGGTTCATGGCGGTGGATTGCTGGTCATCACAAACTTCGCGGCGGCGTAGAGCGGCCATTTCCTTGCCGGGAAAACGTTCCTGCTCGGCTAAAGCCGAAAACAATTGGCAAGAGGCCGTGGCGTCCGTGCCTTGCAGTGATCGGGCCTTTTTGTAGTCTTTAACCCAATTGGATTGGATGGCCTGACTGGTGCCCGACACTTGATTTTTCAACGGAGTGGAGTGACAGCCCACGGCGATCAGCAGGGAAAATCCGGAAACGGCGGCTGTGACCTTGAATAAAAATGAAAACCAATTCATCTCTAAATTGTAGGTGCAGTCTTTCGCCGCGACAAGCGCACAGGTTTACTGACAGTAAGAATTACTCCTGTCACTACGAGTAACGCGCCCAAGAACCCGCGCCAGTGAATCTGTTCATGGGCGACCCACTCGACTTCCATCTGGGCGAGGGTTGTCATAATCAGAATTGTGACCAGCGGATTGACCGCGATGATCATACTGACATGGCTCGCGGGAATGCGAGTGAGTGCTTCACTCAGGGCGCCGTAGCCCACAACTGTGTTCACCGCTAAGAACAACATCAGCAGGCCGCTGGCCCACGTGACGGCGCCGAATTCACCAAGGCTGGAAGTGGGCGTAAGCAGAACGGCCGACACTAAATAAACCAATAAATTCAGTTGTTGAGGCGCATAAATCTTGAGAAGCGACTTTTGCATCAAGGCGAACACCGCCCAAGTCGCCACCGCCAGAAGCAGCCACAGATTTCCGCTTTGAAAT
>JANMVK010000038.1:0-3172 GCA_031392725.1 Pseudobdellovibrionaceae bacterium | reverse complement strand
GCCGTGGCCACCACCATCACCAAAGGATCCATTTCCTTCTCCCGCAAACCCTGAGGAAATCCCGAGCCATCAATATGCTCTTCATGCTGGCTGATGATATTAGACACCAGCTGCTCGACAAATTTAGCCGCCTGCAAGCGGTGCGCGCCTTCCAGCGGATGCTTTTTATAGATGTCGAAGGTCACCGGCGTGTACTCCGACGGACTGCCGGACACATCAAAATTGGAATGGAAATGTTCAACATCATGAAGAAGCGCTCCCAAAGCCATTTGCGTGATCAGCTTGGGGTCTTTAACGTTGCTGGCTAGAGCCATAGCGGTGCTTAAGGTGGCGACGTTGACTCCATGATGAGTGATGCTCTTGTCACTATTGGGAAGGCTGAGCAACGCTTGAACGATTCCCGCCTCGCTGCCGATGAGAGCGACAAAACGCTGCACCGAGCTCATCACATGGTGGTAGGCAAACTCACTCAAGGGATCGTCAAAATATTGCTCGGCCGCGGCCTGCTGGAAGCCTTGAATGACTTCCGCGCGCATAATTAAACTTTTGCCGGCCTGGCCGTTGTAGGCCGTGTCGATGCTGGTTTCCAAATATTGCCGGTAGGTTATCTCATCGGCTTTCTTGACGTACATGGCTTTTAGTTTTTTGGACTTCAGCCGTTCAAGGCGGGTGCCTTCAAACGAAGTGCCTTTGCGGCAATACAAAATGTATTTACCCGCGATGCGGACATAGACATCGAACGGAATTTGTAAATCGCCGCGTAAGGTGTTGACCCGAATAGAGGTGTATTCCACGTCGTCTGACATAGTTGACCATCAGGTTAGTTGACTTAATGTCCATTGCGCAAGCTCCATCAGCCGGGGCTCAGCTGAGGCCTGTTCGACCTCGGGCCGCAAGTCATGCAAGCGTTTATTGCCGATCACCACCAGAGCATTGCGTTTCAAGCCCAATGGGCGCGCACGGCTGAGCGGCGAGGGTTTACATTTTCGTGAAATCTCATTGTGGGAGGCCCGCAAAATCCAGCGCAAATCCTCAACCAACTCATTGGGGTCGCTGACTTTTTCCCGCACCAGCTGTTGCATTTCGGAGCGCCCAAATACTTTCTCATTCCACGGGCACACCGTTTGGCAAATGTCGCAGCCAAAAAACCAATCGCCGGTTTTCACTCTTAACTCCGGGGGCGCCGCTTCCCGGGCTTCGATGGTCCAAAACGAAATGCATTTATTGGCGTTGAGCTTGCGCGGTTCTTCAATGGCGCCGGTCGGGCAGGCGCGGATGCAGCGGTCACAGGTGCCGCAGTGATCGACCATTGGCTCAGGAGTGGATTCCGACTTTATTGAGGTGAGAATCTGGCCGATAAAAAACAAACTGCCGTGCTCAGGATGAATCAAACAGGTATTTTTACCAAACCATCCCACTCCGGCGCGGTAGGCCAAGTCGCGCTCTAAAATCGGCGCCGAATCTGTGAAACATAAAAATTCTTCCTCAGGAAAAAGCGCCTTCAACCGCTCCGCGACGGCTTCCAATTCACGCTTAAAATGAAAATGATAATCCTCACCTTGGGCGTAAAGCGCGGTTCTTAAACTTTTAGGAAATTGCACTTTCGGATAGGGATGTTGCGCGTAGGATTTTGCAATGACCAAGGCGCTGCGCGCCCGCGGCGCCAGCTCTTGAGGATTTTCTTTCATGTCCGCATGATCACGCAAGTATTCCATTCCGGCATGATGGCCGGCCGCCAGCCACTGGCGGTAGATGTCCATGGACAGGGGCTTTTCCAAGCGCGCCCAGCCGAATTGTTCAATGCCTAGCTCGCGCATTAGGCCTTCGATAATGGAGACAAAGCTCATGGCTCAAGGCATAATTCAAGCATGCAGC
Organism: Pseudobdellovibrionaceae bacterium; assembly: GCA_031392725.1. GTDB lineage: Bacteria > Bdellovibrionota > Bdellovibrionia > Bdellovibrionales > UBA1609 > JALHOQ01. The sequence goes on along the minus strand of JANMVK010000038.1, from coordinate 1,297 downwards.
GCCGTCAAAGGTTGGACCTCATTCATAAGCATCCCGCCTATCCCACAGTGGAGAGGGTGCTTTTGGGCCTCACATCGGCCGGCCACCAGACAGTTTTGGCCGGTGGATCGGTGCGCGACGCCCTCCTGGGCTTAAATCCAAAGGATTTAGATGTGGCCACGTCGGCGCCGCCCGATTTGGTCGAGAGCACCTTTCGCTCCACACTCGCCGTGGGTAAAGCCTTTGGCACCATTGTCGTGATTGAAAACGGCTTTAATTTTGAGGTCACCACCTTCCGAACAGAGGGGCCGTACTTGGATGGCCGCCATCCCTCGTCAGTGGAATTCAGCGGAATTGAGGAAGACGCCAAACGCCGGGATTTTACCGTGAACGCATTGTTTTATGATCCGCTGGAGTTGGTGCTTTATGATTTTAGCGGCGGCCTTGAAGATCTGCAGGATAAAATTTTGCGCACCGTCGGTCTGGCCAAGGAGCGCTATAGTGAAGATCATTTGCGCATGCTCAGGGCCGCGCGCTTTGTCGCGCAACTTGGTTTTACCATTGAACATGAAACTCTAGAGGCCATGGAAGCCTTGCATGGCCGGCTGCAGGATGTTTCCAGCGAACGCATTCTCAATGAAATGCAAAAGCTGCTGACCGGCGCCTACTTCCGCCAGGGTCTGCGGGCCTTAATTCAATCCAAACTTCATATGGTGTGTTGGCCGGAACTGTCTAAACTCGATGTCGATCAACTGGCCCCGTTTCTCTCGTTTTTATCCTGGGAGAACGCTTTTGCGGCGGTGGCGTTACTCACGGGTCTTGATCCCGAGCCGCGGTTGCGTGCGTGGAAAGCCTCCCGCGACAGTATCAAGAAAGTTAAAGCGCAAATGGATGGCGTGGGGATTTTGCTGGATGATAAAAGTACCCGCGCGGCCCGCATTCAGGCTTTAGGCGGCGCGGAATTCGCCCACACTTTAGTGCTGGCTTCGGGCCTGTTGTCGTTAAAAAAGCAACGGCGGCGGCTGGATGGATGGATCAAAGAGTATCTGCAGGTCGCGGGGCCAAACGGGGAGTTGCCTAAACCCCTCCTCAGCGGCGATGATTTACTGGCGGCCGGCGTTCCGGCCTCGGAGAAAATGGGCAAGATTCTGAAGACGCTGTTTGAAGCTCAGTTGGACGGCAAAATCGTAAGCCGGGAACAGGCGATTCAGCTTTTGCGCGAGATCAATACCTAACGGCAACGGTGGGGGACGGCTCTGTTATTTAATTCGCTTGAGTTCACCATTTTTTTTCCAATCGTGGTGGCGCTGTATTTTTT
>JANMVK010000033.1:0-2090 GCA_031392725.1 Pseudobdellovibrionaceae bacterium | reverse complement strand
GGCTGGTGCGGTGGATGGGGTGGAAGAACTGTACTGACAGTTGTACGCGGGGCGCGGGGTTGTATAAAGAATCCGTGGATTTTCGCGCAAGCCCAGGCCCGGCGCAATATGACCGAGCCTTTACCCGACAAGCCGCTGGTGAAAGTGCTGGCGCGCCTGCTCGAACATTTGGACGGCTATTACCCTGAGAGAATCACCCTGATTCAAATGCGTAAGTTCGCCATTTGGTTCTCGGCCGGCTTTCCCGGCGCCAGCGCCTTCCGCAAGACCGTGTTCCAGTGCGCTGACCGGGAGTCTACACTTGGCTGCATTAACGGATTTTTTGAGTCCATCGCTCACCTGTCTCAAAATGATACAAGTGGCGAAGCCTTTTTGATGGGCGGCCACGGCTAGATTCCGATAATATATGGAGTAGGAGGCCCCCCGCCTTGGACCGATTCCAGATAAGATTCTATAGTTCGGTAGCCGCCATTGTTTGCTTGATCGCGCCTCTATTTTTCCAAAACTGCGGTAAAAGCGCCACATCAAATCGGACGGACAGCAGTTCCTTCGGCGGCTCTCCGATTCCGCTTCCGGGCCCCGCCCCTTTACCCACGACTCAAATTCCCGGTCCGGTCGGCACCGCCAATTATTTGAAGGGTGAATTGTTTAACTATGATTTCGTCACGATCCGTTCGCAGATGGTGCAAACGCTGATTAGCGAACTCAGTTACTATTCATACAACGGTCCGAAGGCCATCGCCGTCAGCGGCGACGGCTTGGGAATGGTGATTAAAAACGCCACCTCCCCACAAACCGATGTCGACAAAGCGGCGCTCGAAGGCTGTTTCGCAATTTCCGGCGGCCAGCCCTGCGCGCTGTTAGCCTCGGGTTACAATTTTGCCGTTAACAAATTCACTTTGCCCACCAGTTACAAATTCACCATAAGTGTACCGCCAGTCATCTCGGCTGCCACTCTACCGTTTGTTTCGGTCGGCAAGCGCGCCCAATTGGCGGCGGAATATAATCTCGCGCCGACTCCCAAGGCTTTGGCCGTCAGCGTGGATGGTGCGTACGCCTGGGTTTCCAACACCACTCAACTTCCGATTTTGTCGATCGTGGAAGCGCGCCGGCTGGCGCTTGAACGCTGTGAAATGATCGCGGTCTTTAGTCCTTGCACGCTGTTCGCCCTGGACAATGGGGTGGTTTTCACTCCGGCGTTAATTAATCGCGCACCGCAGATAGAATATTTACGGGCGACCATGGCCAATAACATTCCGGGAATGCGAGACCAGGTGTTCACGACCAATATGATTGGCGATTATTTGCCAAAGGTTGTTAACGCTGGCTTGAACGGTGCGATGTATATCACCGCGGATGGGCGCGGCGGTTATGCCACCAACGCCGTTGCTGCCACGGCGGACGCTGATGCATTGGCCGCTTGCAACGCCGGCAAATTGGCGAATCCGTGCTTTCGATACGCCATCAACCAGACTGTTCAAAACATCGCGTCGAATTTAATGGCCGTGAAATCCTATTCTCTTAACACGCATTGTAAGTCCGTCCCGCGCCAGACTTGCGCCCATCATTCTCAGATGGGCTGTCCAGCCGGCAACTACTATACGACGTCTAGCGGTGCGGTATCCCTCGAAAATTGTCCGTAATGGTGTTAGCTTTTTGATATATGGGCAGTGGGTTTCGAGTTTTAATTACCGGGCGTGATCATATGCTGGTCCGCATGTCAGGTCCGATCAACGAACAGGCCGATTTTTCACCGGTGAAATTTGCCAAGCGTCCGCCAATTGAAATAGATATGAGCGAACTCACTTCGATCAACTCGGTGGGCATCCGCGGGTTTGCCGAGTGGGCCACGAAACTTGAGAATCCAATCATCGAGTTTTCCCATGTACCGAAATTTTTTGTCGATCAAGTCAATATGATCTCGGGATTGATTCCACCGCGCTCAAAGGTGATTAGCTTTTACGTGCCTTATTTTTGTCCCGAAAAAGAGCTGGAAAAACGGGTTTTGTTCCGGCGGGGGCTTGAGTTTGACAGTAAAGACGGCAAGGTTGTGCTGAACTTTCCGCAGGTGACCGATGACGACAAAAATG
>JANMVK010000031.1:0-1790 GCA_031392725.1 Pseudobdellovibrionaceae bacterium | reverse complement strand
ATCACAGGTGGCGCAGGCGGAAACCCCGCGGCCCAATAAACGCTTTTCATTTTCAAGTCCCAAATATTTGGCCGTGGCGCCGGTGCTGATGATCACCGCATTGGCTTCATACAATTCATTTTCCACCCAAATTTTAAACGGGCGCTTGGTGAAATCCACTTTGGTCACATTGCGTGTGATAAAACGCGTGCCGAAGCGTTCAACTTGCTTGCGCATCACCAGCATCAGCTCCGGCCCCTGCACGCCATGCTCAAATCCCGGATAATTTTCCACTTCGGTGGTGGTCATCAACTGTCCGCCGGTTTCATAGCCTTCAATCATCAATGGCGAAAGATTGGCGCGCGCGGTGTAAAGCGCCGCGGTCAGTCCGGCCGGACCGGATCCCACAATAATGACATTCTCGATCTTTTTATCACTCATAATATCTGCTCCGTCGATCCCGACGACGGGATCGACCCAATATCAGGATGGTTGGCGTACATCTTATGGCCAGTGGCATCGGCGGTCAAAGTCCACCTCCACAGTTCCCTCGCCAATTGTGCGGGATCATACACTCCAGAGCGGCGCACAGCCGCATTCTTAGGCAATAACTCAGTGTCCATGTAGCCCGGCGAGAACAGGCGCACGTCCCAGCCGGGATATTCGGCCCTTAGAGTCACGAAGAGGCCTTTTAGCGCATGTTTCGCCGCACAATAACTGGCAGCAAGCGGATCCGCCGATGCTTCCGCCACCGAGCTGCCGATCAAAATGACTTGCGGTTTCACCGGTTGGCCGGCCCCCCAATGCAACACCTGAGCGGGAAAGGCGAAGGTCACTTGCCACGCCCACTCATGATCTTTCCACTCGCGCTTATGATAAGGACCGTAGGGCCCACCGCCCGCGATGCAAAAAATTTTGCTCACCGGTTGTTCACCTAAAAAACTCAACGCGCGTTTTTGCCCGTCTATTTTTGATAGATCGCCGTCTTTCCGGCTCCAACCGGCAACGGGAATATCCTCCGACTGAATGTGTTTGCTCAACTCGGCGCCTAGGCCCCGGCTGGCTCCAAATATCACCACGCGTTCCATGGGCTCAATTTGCCTAAGGGCGCATTCTCGCGCAATATGAATCCATCATGCCGATGATTCGATTTGTGCGAAAGTATCCGGATATTGAAGTGGCGGAGGGCTCGCTCCTGATGGAGGCGCTTTTGAAGGCCGGTCTGCCCGTGGCGAGCTCCTGCCATGGCGATGGCATCTGCGGAAAGTGCCGCATTCAAATTGTGGGTGGGCCTGAAAATCTTACTAAAATAAATGAGATTGAAGCCATCGTGCGCGACAGGCTCAAGGTCCCGCCGGAATTTCGCATCTCCTGCCAATCGCGGGTGACCGGCGATATTCTGATCGACACCTCTTATTGGTAAATGCGGGCACATCACTTGCGATACTCGTCCTCCAACCAGGAGGAAACATGATCAAATCAAATAAACTAACAATATGGACGACTCTCGTCCTGACTTCAGGACTCGTGTCCTGCGCGCCAAACAAGGAGAAGGTCACAAAGGATGTTTACAAGGCCCCGGTACCGGTGGTGTTAAAAGGGGCGCAAAACATTGACCTGCGCGGCTGGGACCAGGCTTCGCAAAAAGATCTCGATCTCCAAGACGGGTTCGACGTGCGCGCGGCCAATGCCGCATCGGTCGACCTGGTCAGCCGCTGCCGGCGCGGTGATTCCGATCTGTACCGCAGTGTTACTTTGCCAGGATCACAACCCATCCGGCTCTATCAAGCTGTGCCGGTGGAACTGATCGC
>JANMVK010000821.1:0-2938 GCA_031392725.1 Pseudobdellovibrionaceae bacterium | reverse complement strand
ACGCGTGGGGCACAAAATAATCGCCTGCACCACTTTCTTACCGGGAATGATTTTTTCCAGAAGTGGAATTCCAAAAGCCGCGGTTTTACCCGTGCCCGTGGCGGCCAAACCAATAAAGTCCGTTGGTTTTTCGAGTAAAATCGGCAGGGCTTGCGCTTGAATGGGGCTTGGCTTAGTAAATCCCATATCCACAATGGCCCGCGCGATCGGCGCGCTTATCGTCAATTCAGTAAAGGTTTCCATAGCGATCCAATACCACACAAACCTTAATAAATGCTGATGAAGACACGTTGTTTAGTAATTGTTACCGTAATGTATTGGACAACGACGGTGGGCTCAGGCAATTAAAGATTATGGCCCTAAATGAAGACGTACAGAAGTGCATCGACGTGCTCGAGCGCCTCTCCAAAGAGGGCGGCCAGCTCACGGACCTGTCTGAAGCCCAGCGTATCGCTTTAATGGCTGCGGCCGGGCGATTTTCCCGCCCCGCCCGAGATGAGATCCGCCTGCGCAACCGCAAGGTCGGCAAGGCCCTCCGCCAAAAGGTATTAGAGCAGGTTCGCCGAGTCCGGGGCACCACCGGCATCCGCGAAGCGCGCAAAGGCCCGGTGTTTATCGCGCCCGCCCGGGTGGTGAGTGAAAGCCAAAACTTGGCGAAAGCCCGCAATTGTTATGTATGTAAGGTTGAATTCTACGAACTCCACCATTTTTACGATTCCATGTGTGTGAAGTGCGCTGAATTCAATTATCAAAAACGCTTTCAAACCACCAGCCTTAAAGATCAAGTGGCGCTGATTACGGGCGCGCGGTTAAAGATCGGCTATCAAGCGGCCCTGATGATGTTGCGGGCCGGAGCCAAAGTTGTGGTGTCCACCCGTTTTCCGGTGGATTCGGCTCAACGCTTTGCCAGGGAGCCGGATTTTTCCGCATGGAGTGACCGAGTGGAGGTGTTCGGCCTGGATCTGCGCCACACTCCCAGCGTGGAGGTCTTCACCCAATATATTTCCCAGCATCTGCCCCGGCTTGATATTTTAATTAACAATGCCGCGCAAACCGTGCGGCGGCCTCCCGGATTTTACGCTCACTTGATGAAGGGTGAAAATACGCCGTTCAAAGCGCTCGACACCAACGTCCAACCACTGCTCGCCAGTTTTGAAAAATGTAAAAACGGCCTGACTCCGGGAAAAAATGATGGATTGCTCAACTCCGCTCAGCTGTCGTTGATCCCCTACTCCATCGACAAAGCGCTAACCAATATGGAGATTTTCCCGGAGGGAAAGCTCGATGCGGATTTACAGCAGGTCGATTTGCGCCAAGTGAACAGCTGGCGTTTAGGTCTGGATGACGTGCCGACCGCGGAAATGCTCGAAGTGCAATTGGTCAACTCGGTGGCGCCCTTCGTGCTGTGCAGCCGCCTAGCGCCCCTGATGCGGCAAAATCCCACCGGCCAAAAGCACATCGTCAATGTCACGGCAATGGAGGGGAAATTCACCCGCTATACTAAAACTGATAAGCATCCACACACCAATATGGCCAAGGCCGCGCTCAATATGCTCACGCACACATCGGCGCGGGACCTGGTTAAAGATGGAATTTTTATGAACGCGGTCGACACCGGCTGGGTCACGGATGAAGATCCAGCTTATATCTCAGTCCGCAAGCAACAGTATCACGACTTCCAGCCGCCACTTGATATTGTCGATGGCGCCGCGCGGATTTGCGACCCCTTCTTCAACGGAATTCTCACTGGAGAACACTGGTGCGGGAAGTTCCTGAAGGACTATTTCCCAACCGAGTGGTAACGTCGGCCGTCCATAAATTCCCGCCCGAACTCAATCTCAGCCATCAGTTGATTATGGCCGCGGCAAAGACAGCGTAAATTGTCTGGCTCATCGCCACCACCGCGAGCGCGTGGAACGATATTGGTCAATCTCCAACTGATATCGACTCCCACAAACACGCTTTGTGATGGGATCAACAAACCCGCATTTACCTCCGGCAGTTTGAATTAGATCTCGGCGCGTGGTGCCGCGCTGCGGAGTCGCTACGAGGTAATAAATTTTGGATATTCAAGAATCGGTGATGGCGTACTTGGGCGAACCCCTTAGGCGACCTTGGACCAGGCCAGGAAACTTGCCGAAAACACATCCAAACCGTGGCTGCCGCCGTTAACCAACGCGCGGGCCTTGGCCAAATCATTGCCGTTTACGGCTTGCACGAACTTCGATTCACGCTTTTTTAAATACTCGCACAGCACCGCCGCCGCCACGCTGGGCGTATTGGCCAGTTCAGGCTGACTGATCAAATCAATCGAAAGTGCGTGGCCATAAGATAAGTAGTTAGCGCGGCCGGTGAGCTGAATAAAGCCGCGGCCCCGGTAACGTTCGCCATCGGGCGCGCCCTGGTTGCCCAAATCCTTGCGTCCGTCATATAAATCAAACGGGCGGCCGCCGGGTGAAGTGTTGTACTTGCTCTGAAATTCGGACAATGGCACAAAGCCGCGGGTTTCTGTATAGGTGGTGGCGATGGCCAAGGGAATCATGGTTTCGTTGGCCAGTCCCCGTTTTTCCAGATTCACCAAAATTTCCGGCAGAAATTTTTCGACGTTGGCGCGCGGAGAATCAGGACACATTTTTAGCGCGGTTTCCAAGGTGATGCGCAAAGTTCCGCAGGTAAAAAATTTGCCGGGAGGAGTGTCCAGCGCGGTCCAGGTTTTCTCGCCCACGATGCCGTCCGGCTTAAGGTGGCGTGAAGTCTGAAAAGCCACAACGGAGTTGTGCGTGCGTGAATCGAACTCCCCGGTCACCGGCACGGGATAGCCGGCGAAGCGCAGCTTTTCCTGCAGGTGTTTCACCTCTTGTCCCTGCGCGCTCATTCGTAAAACTGATTTTGCGGCCATTCGATTCTCCTAGCCCTTCCGTATCGGCCGGGAAGGACC
>JANMVK010000719.1:0-1666 GCA_031392725.1 Pseudobdellovibrionaceae bacterium | reverse complement strand
CGGGTGGACGATTCGGCGCGGATTAAGCTCCTCGGGTTTTCCGAAGTGGGCCATATCCCGCGTTCTAAGCGGAGTTACATGTAAATTAATGAGTTTCGATTTTTTCCGGCTTGGGCACCGGCTTGGGCAGGTCTTTCACCTGCAAGCGGTTATTCTCTTTATCGAGCAGCTCTTTGAAAAACTCGAGAGCCATGGGCTCGTTCCACACGGTCTCGCCGGCGATTTTACGCAGAAGCTTTTGCTCCTTGGATAAAATATAAGTTTCGGGCAACACCTCGGTGCCGAATAGTTTGGCGATGGTTTTGTCTTTGTCCCACACCACCACGAAATCCTCGGGCAAGCCGCCAAACGTTTTAATGAAACTGTCGATATCCTCGCGGGTTTTATCATGGGAAATGGCCAGGATCGCGACTTCACCTTTGAAGTGCTCAACCAATCCCTTCATCGACGGAAATTCTTTTACACAAGGCGCGCACCACGTGGCCCAAATGTTGACCAACAAAATCTTGCCTTTGAAGTCAGTCAGCGAAACCATTTTGCCGTTGATGTCGGGATAGGAGAAATTGGGCACGCCGGTCTTCTCGAGCTGATTTAAAATCAGCGTGGCGGCGGGCGGACTCATGCCGCGAGTCAAAAACTCCCAATAAAAATACATCGGGACCGATAAAATTCCCGCGGTTAAGAGGACTACGCCCCAGGCTTTCCAACTCCACATACGCCTAAGACTATAGCCCTTTCACGCGAACCATGCTAGCTCCTGACCCATATGTCCAAGCCCGCAGTTTTTAATTTGAGCTTCTCCACCGCCTGGGGCGGGCTGGAGATGTCCTCGGTGAAAATGACCCGGCTGTTCCACCAGGCCGGCTACCCATCGTTCGAGGTGTGCCGCCCTGGGACTCCAATCGAGCAAGCCTTGGTGGAGCAGGGGCTTTCGCATTTGCCGATGGCCGCCAACAATTATACTTCACCTTTCAGCGCGACAACAGCCCGATCATCGTCAAGAGCGTCGACCCCGGCAGCAACGCCGACCTCGCCGGCCTGAAACCGGGCGACGTGATCCTGGTCATCGGCGAGACGCCCACCACCGAGATCGAAGGCGTGCAGAAAACGCTCCGCCGTATCGGCCATACCATGAAGATGGTGATCGACCGCGGCGGAGTGATCCACACCATCTCCTACCAGCCGCCGGAGCTGAAGGTCGACATCCCGTACCTGATCCTCAGCTTCATCGGGTTCCTGTATCTCGCCATCGGCCTCTTTACGCTGTTCCGAGGAGAGACGTCCGAGAGCCGGCTGTTCTACTTCGTCACGCTGCTGTCGTTCGTGGTCTACGTCTATACGCCGGCCGGCGACGTGGACTGGAGCTACAAGACCCTGCAGATGACGGAGGAGCTGGCCAGCATCTTCCTGCCGCCGCTCACGCTGCACTTCTTCCTGCTCTTCCCGCGCCCAATCATCCGCGAGCGCAAGTGGCTGGTCTGGATGTACGTCGCGCCGGTCCTGCTCACGCTCTGGAACTTCAACGTCCTGATCTTCAACAACGCCGTCGCCATCACCGATGCGCGCCGCTCGCTGGAGTTGATCCGCAGGTGGGAGCTGCTCGACTTCGGGATCTACTTCCTGCTGGCCGTGCTCGCGCTCGCGTTCACGTACGGCCGGTCGGCTC
>JANMVK010000696.1:0-3420 GCA_031392725.1 Pseudobdellovibrionaceae bacterium | reverse complement strand
TGGTGTCGAGCCGGTTAAAGCCGCCGACCAAATCGGGATAGCGGATCATGCTTTCCCAAATCCAATCCTCATCGCGGTTATTAGTCAGGCCCGCGTAACATTGCGCGAGTTCCTTCACTGTCATGGCCACGGTCGGCAGACCGTCGCCATCGCGGGCGATCCGTTTAGGTGTAAATCCATCGTCTAAATATTTTCTGACAACTTGAATATATTCTTTAAACACTTCGTGGCTCGGCAGCATGTAGCCGGCGCGAGACCAGCCTTTGAGGCGGCAGCCTTTTAGAATGGCGGCATGATGACCGCTGGAGTTATTGTACCAGCGGCGCGGGCGGCGCACTTGCCGGCCGAACTGCACCAGCGGCAAATCGAGCGGCGTTTGCATTAAGCCCCACTCGCTCTCACTGAGCAGCGACTGCGCCACTTCCACATGTTCGGCCGTGCCGTTGTGGGAGCTGACTGCAATGGCCCTTTGCCGCCAATCAATTGTGGCTTCCATCTCTTTAGCAAACACTTTTTATGTAGAACGGTTTCATCATGGAGCGGCCGTAACACAAAACATTGCCGCCAAAGGAATGCACCATTTTTTTGCCGCTGTACCAGGCGACGGCGCCGTGAACGGTGTTTTCGCTAACGCCGTTGCGGCGGTAATCGACCTGAGGCTCCCACTCCACATCGCGGCCGGTGGGAACATCTTTATTGTTCTCACCGAAGGGGTCATCCGGATAGACGTCCTTGATATCAATCATTGTCGAGTTCTACCTCTATGTCCGGAATATCGGCGTGGGGATCGACGCCGCCCAAAACATTGCGGTCGCCCGGATAATTTTCCGGATCACTCTCGTCGAATTCTAGGTCGCGCGCGGCGCGTACGGCCGGCGTTAACCCCACCACCGCGGCGCCACTGCCATAGACCGGCTGATATTCATAAATTTTTCCGGAATAAAAATTATTTTGTCCCATGGTGGCCGCCAGCCACCAAAACGGCTTAAAGTTGGCGACCTTATTCACCCGCGCTTCGCGGTGAAACTGGCGTGATAGCTGCGAAACATCTTCGAGCCGTCCGGCCTCCAGGAATTCGAGAAACTTTTGGTTCCACTCTTGGTCTTTGAGCGAATGGATATGATCGTCCTTAGGATCGACTTTTTTCTCGTGAATGCGGTTCGACAGCGAAGTGACGGCCACAGCGACCGCTTTCTTGTTTTGCTTTGCTAAAGCATCGCGCGCGGCTTTGCCGAGCACGATGGTTTCGGCGCGGTCGGCGTAGACATTGCTCGACACAATCACGCAGGGCAGACGGTTATTGGGATTGATCAATTTTGACACCACAATGGAACCCGTGTCGATGGGAAATCCGTGGTAATCAATGGCGCGCGCCTCAAGCTTGCGCGCCTTCGCCGCCTCCACATAAGCCAGCGCTAAGTCCCTATCGACTTTTAATTTGTAAGGGATGCTGCCGAGCGCGTGAAACTCTTCATCGACGTGAGTCCATTCAGGTTCGGGCCGCGCTTGAATCTGGTGGCCGATCACGCTGGGCCAATAGGTTGAATAAATTAATAAAACATCGGCCTCAATGGTTTCAAGTTCCTGGCGCACTTGATCCATGGCCATTCGGACTTTGTTCCAATTGGGATTGGCTTTGGGCGCGAGCAAAATGTGTGGAATGCCTGGCAAGATGTAACCTTTGACTACGCTCATGGCCGTGCCCCCTCGTGCCGCCACTCGACGACCGCATTGCCCGTGCCAATGACAGTTCCGTATCCATGCAGCTCGGCCGGATAGGTGGGGAAATCCAAAGCGGAAAGCATCCAGCTTAAACTTCCGCCATCGGTTTCCGCCGAAGCTTGCTCGGTAAAGTCCGTGAGAATGTCGGCTACTTCTTTCGAGCGGCCCTCGCGCATCAGTTTAATCATTTTCATATCCCACAAATACTGATTGTGGTTGTTGATATGTTCAAGGCTCATATCTTCGGGCACCGCGGACTCCACAGTAAAATGGCGGTGGCTTAAGGAATTGCTCGAGAGCAACACCGCGCGCTTGCCGCTGGCTTCCACCGCTTTTTTGGTGGCGGCGCCGAGTTTGTACATCATGGCTTGCAACACATCCATATTGAAATAGCGGGCGGCGCCCACGCTGGAGATTCCCACGATGGGTTTATTCCACCCGGGATTAGACATATGGCAAGAAACGATCGTGCCATAATCGATGCGGTAATCCGGGTTGCGCATCATCTGCGTCTCAAGACCTTGCGCTTCCGCCTCTTTGCAAATCGCTTCCGCCAGTGGAACATCGACTTTTAAATCATAGTGATAGCGAAACAGATTAGGAAACACAGGGTCGACGCTAATGGATTTAAACTGCGGCACGCCCAGGAAATGGGTGCCGGAGTTGGTGCGCCAGTGGGGCGAGTGCACGATCAACACATCATACTCAAGGGTGCTAAGAGATTTTCTTAAACGCTCATAGGCCCAGCGCAAATTTTCCCAGCCGCATTCGGCCTTGGGTTCATTTTGTGGCGGGTTTTCCGCATACACCAAGTGCGGCGGATGGGGCGCGAGAATGCCGGCGACAATTTTTCCCTTCATAACTACCTCTTACAGCTGCACACAAACCGTTTTTGTCTCAGTGAAAAATTCCATGGAATGCTCGCCACCCTCGCGGCCCAAGCCCGAAGCTTTGGTTCCGCCAAAGGGCATGCGCAAATCGCGCTTCATCCAAGTGTTGATCCACACAGTGCCCACTCTTAACTCGGCCGCCATCTTGTGCGCTAAAGTTAAATTTTTGGTCCACAGCGAGGCCGACAACCCGTACGGCGAATTATTGGCCCACTTCACGGCGTCTTTAGGATACTTGAATGAATTGACGGTCACCACGGGGCCAAAAATTTCGGTCTGATGAATCTCACTGCAATTGGTCAGGTCATCGACGATGGTGGGATTCATGTAGTAGCCATTTTTTAAAGCGGCCGGCACAGCAGGCTTATCCCCGCCCAATACCACTTTGCCGCCGTCTTTTTTCGCCACTTCAAGCAGGCTCGCCACTTTGTCGTAATGTTGTTTGCTGATCAGCGGACCCATAAAAGTTTCTTTTTCTAGCGGGTCGCCGACTTTCAAAGATTTCACATGCTCGACAAACTGGGCGAGAAACTCTTTATAAATATCTTCCTGCACCAGAATTTTAGAACCGCACAAACAGATTTCACCGGAATTTAAAAAACTGGAGCGCGCGATCTCAGGAATCACTTTGGTGAGATCCGCGTCTTTCAACACGATGGTGGCGTTCTTACCGCCGAGCTCAAGACTTAATTTTTTAACGCCCGATGCGGCCATGGCTTGAATTTTTTCGCCAGTCGCGGTGCCGCCGGTAAAAGATATCAACGGAACGCTAGGATGTTTCACCAGCATGCTGCCCGCCGGTTCGCCG
>JANMVK010000676.1:0-1221 GCA_031392725.1 Pseudobdellovibrionaceae bacterium | reverse complement strand
GCATTATTTTCACTGGCAGGTATTCCTCCTACTGCGGGCTTCTTTGGTAAATTCTTTTTATTGATGGCTGGTGCAGGCCGCGGCAATTATGAACTCATTGTTATCGCAGCACTGAATATGGTCATTGCATTGTATTATTATCTTCGGGTTGTCAAAGCCATCTTTATGGATGTAAATGAAAAGCCGATAGTAAAATTGAAAATATACTTATTTTATTGCTCTTAAATAAAATATATTTTATTGTATGTATTTTATTGTTTATTGAATTTATATATATTTTTCTATTTATGGTTTATACCTGAATAATTTACCTGACCTAAACCCCCCATTCTTGAAATCATATAATGTTAAAAAATACAATGTCTAGCTCGAAACAAGGTAACGACTACCAGCAGAAGCAGTACCTGTTTCACTTGTGATTTCTCCACCTGAAAGATCTGCCCGGAGCTCGTGGACGCAATCCTCTCGTACGCTCTGAAACCTTCGTGAGACGAGTTGCCACAGTCACCCGTCATCACGTTTAAACTTTGTAAAAGCCCACGCGGCGAAGGCCAACGTAATGGGACATGGGGGGCTCATTTCCCCGCGAACGGCGGCGTCCTAAGATTCCTTCGGCCGTTACCGGTGGCATATCCATTGCTTTTTAGAGTAGCTCGGACCTTTAAGTTCTCTTGAAAGGAGAAATCCAATGGCAAATCAGCAAAACGACAATCAGAAACCGCACCAAGGTGGCCAGCAAGGCGGACAACAGAAAAGTCCAAATCAGAATCAGTCGGGCCAACAACAGCGCGATCGCCAGAGTGGCGGCGGCCAGCAAGGCGGGCAACAGAGCGGGCAACAGAATCGCGATCGCGACCAAAATCGCTGACCGCGAAACCAACAAGTTTTGAAATTGGGAGCCTCTTCAGCCTGAAGAGGCTCTTTTTTTGCACTAAGTCATTGAGTGCAATGCAAAAAGCCTTCGATACACTTTAGGGAAGAAATCAGGAGGCATCATCTATGAAACGCTTATTACTCGTCACTCTTGCAACTTGGACCGGTTTAGCCGCCGCCCAAATGGACGTAAAGTCCGCTAAAGCCGTTGCACACAACTTTTCAGTTCTTGGCAGCATGAACGCGGGAGGATTCTCTCTCGGCGCCGCGTATGAATACATGTACGACAGTTCAACTGGTGTGGGCGCTCACATCCGCACATTCACCAAACAAGAAGTGGGAACCACA
>JANMVK010000565.1:0-7120 GCA_031392725.1 Pseudobdellovibrionaceae bacterium | reverse complement strand
ACGAAGTCTTTCGCCAACGCTTTGAAGGCCTCCTTGCGCGAAGATCCCGACATCATTCTAGTCGGCGAGTTGCGTGATTTGGAAACGATTCAGCTGGCCATGACCGCCGCTGAAACGGGCCACTTGGTGTTCGGCACCCTTCACACCAACAACGCGGCTAAGACCGTGGATCGCATCATCGACGTGTTTCCCCAGGCGCAGCAATCGCAGATTCGAACCATGCTTTCGGAAAGTTTGCGTGGCGTGATCGCGCAAACCCTATTTCCGCGCGTGGACAAACCCGGCCGCATCGCCGCTTACGAAATTCTCACCAACTCACACGCCGTCGCCAATTTGATTCGCGAAGCGAAAACTCACCAAATTCCCTCCATTATGCAAACGCAAATGGATGTGGGAATGATGACCTTTGAATTTCACTTAAACAAATTAGTCGCCGACGGCAAAGTCGACAAGTTGCTGGCCGACACTTTCTTAGGCAAGAAACAGAAAAAAGACACCAGCCTGCAAAACACCAACACTTCAGCCGTTCCCGGCATCTCGGGAATTTCCAAAGCCAGCGGCATTGTTTTAACCAGCGTCGACAAACCGGGCGACAAAAAGCAGCCGATGCCCGGCCAGCCTAAGGCGCAACCGGCGCCTCCCGCTGCGGCCAGCGGCGGATTCTTCAGCCGCAAAAAATAATTTAAAATTCGAAAATGTAGCTGGCGACCGGAGCGGATTCCGCTTTGAAGTCAAATCTGTTGTCTCCGTAAAACTCCCTCGGCTCGGCCGCGGCTTTATAGGTGGAGAACATGGTGCCGCCGATGACTCCGATGGCGAAGCCCACGGCGATATTGCTTAAGCGGTCTTGCGGGCGTCCGTAAAAACTCAAAGTGGATAGACCCAACACCGCGCCCGCTAGGCCCGCGAACACAATATTGGCCAAATGTTTGCGTGGTCCCGCCGACGCCGTCGAAGTGCCCTGATCGTTGGGCGCCGCAATCGCGGCCGGTGTAATGGTCACTAAGCTAATTGATAAAACTAACACTAAGATTCGTCCGTACATGGCTGGTCTCCATCCCCTCTCACGGCAAACTCCGCGAGCGCCGGTCCTTTGACTTTTTCTTTCACCTGCAGGGTTTCCACGATCGCCCGCGCCGGCCCTGTCTTGATCAAGTCTTCAAACTTTTTCATCAACTCAAGTGGCCCTTGCGCCACTGCTTCCACTCTACCATCGTTCAAGTTGCGCACCCACCCTTTAAGCTTTAACTGGGTGGCCTGGCGGTGGACAAACATACGGAACCCGACACCTTGCACTCGGCCAGAAATCAAGTAGTGTTTGGTGTGGTCCTCCATTGTACAAAGGGTAGGATGCGACACAGGGTTTGGAAAGGACTTTATGCCTCGCCTAACGCAAAGCGCGCTGGCCGCTTTAATTGATCACACTTTATTAAAGCCGGATGCCACCCGAGTGGAAATTGAAAAACTTTGTGGTGAGGCCGACAAATATAAATTCGCCACCGTCTGCGTACAGGCTTACCGAGTCGCGGTGGCCGCGGAGTTATTAAAAAACAGCACAGTTAAAGTTTGCACGGTGATTGGATTCCCGCTGGGTGCTCACCGCGCGGAAATAAAAGCGTTGGAAGCCGTGCGCGCCGTCGCCGATGGGGCGTTGGAACTCGACGTGGTGATTAACATCGGCGCGGTCAAAGATAAAAATTGGTCATTGGTCACCACCGAAGTCGAATCCATCGTCAAAGCCGCGCGTGAGCGTTTAGTGAAAGTAATTTTGGAAACCGCGCTGCTCTCGCCTCAGGAAATTGTCAAAGTTTGTGAGATCAGCCGTGAGGCCGGTGCGATGTATGTCAAAACCTCAACCGGATTTTCTAAACATGGAGCCACTATCGAAGCGGTGCAGCTGATGCGCAAAACCGTGGGCGATGACATGGGTGTTAAAGCCAGTGGCGGCATCCGTGATTTAGAAACCATGATGAAAATGATTGATGCCGGCGCCAACCGCATCGGCACCAGCCATAGTGTCGCCATTTTAGACGGCGGCTACCCGGGAGAGATCGGCGGGGGAGACTACTAAGTGGAGTTTATTCCCTCTGAACTGATCCGCAAGAAACGCAGCGGAGGCCAGCACAGCCGCGAGGAATTGCGTTTTTTAATTCAGGAATACTCACGTGACAAATTGCCCGATTACCAAATGGCCGCCTGGTTAATGGCCGTGTGCTTTCGCGGAATGACCATGGATGAAACCGCGTGGCTGACCATGGAGATGCGCGACTCCGGCGAGGTGATTGATTTATCCCCGCTCGGCATGACGGTCGACAAGCACAGCACCGGCGGACTCGGCGATAAAACCAGTTTGATTCTCGCGCCGTTAGTGGCTGCGGCCGGAGTGCCGGTGCCGATGATGGCCGGCCGCGGACTCGCCCACACCGGCGGTACGCTCGATAAACTGGAAAGTATCCGCGGCTTCAACGTGAAATTAACTTTACAGCAGTTTAAAAAACAAATTGAGTCCATCGGCACAGCGATCATGGGCCAAACTCTGGAAATCTGCCCGGCCGACCGCAAACTCTACGCGCTTCGCGACGTCACCGGTACCGTCGATTCCCTGCCGCTGATTTGCGGATCGATTATGTCAAAAAAATTGGCCGAAGGTTCCGGCGCCTTGGTGCTCGACATAAAATTCGGGTCCGGCGCCTTTATGAAAACACTCGCTGACGCTGAAAAACTGGCGTTGGCTTTAAAAGAAATCGGCGACCGCGCTGGAAAGAAAGTCGTGGCATTGATCACCCGCATGGATGAGCCGCTCGGGCGCTTTATCGGCAATTCGCTTGAGGTGCAGGAGTGCGTGGACATCATGGACGGCAAAACCCGCGCCGGCATCGGTAAGGACTATCAAGACACGATTGATCTGACGCTGGAGCTGGCCGCGCATATGATTTTTCTCGGCGGCAAAGCTAAATCGGTTGCGGACGGCAAAAAAATCGCCCAACAGCTGCTCACCGGCGGCGGCGCCAAGCAAAAGTTTTTGGAATTGTGCCAGCATCAAGGTGGAGCACTCTCGCGCGGTCTACCTAAGGCCGCTCACTCCAAAGATGTGGTGGCGGAAAAAGATGGCTTTCTCCAATACATCGACGTGGAAAAATTAGGTACGGCGTGTATTTTTCTCGGAGCCGGCAGGCGCTTTCAAACCGACCAGTTGGATTTATCAGCCGGAGTGGAGGTCATGTGGGCCAACGGCGCCAGCATCCGCAAGGGTGATGCCATTTTTAAAATGCACTACAATAGCGGTTGCAAAATTGATGATGCCATAACGGAAATCAGAAAAAGTTATTCCCTGGTGACACAGGCGTCCACGCCGACGCCACTGATCGCAAAGGTGCTGATATGATAGATCAAGAACTGCAAGAAACTTTGAACTTTATCCGGAGCAAAACTCACCGTGCGCCCAAACTGGGATTTGTGTTGGGCTCGGGACTGGCGAAATTCGCCGACAGCGTAAAAGACAAAGTGGTAATACCGTTTACGCAGCTGCCTCATTTTGCTAAAGCCAGTGTTGAGGGCCACCCCGGCGCGCTGATTATCGGTTCGCTCGAGGGCAAAGAGGTGGCCGTATTACAAGGCCGCCTGCATGCCTACGAGGGTCATGAATTCGAACAAGTGATCTATCCGGTGCGCACGCTCGCGGCCATGGGAGTGCAAACTCTAGTGGTGACCAATGCGGCCGGTGGACTGAAAAAAATTATGAAGCCCGGTGATTTTATGGTGATTAAAGACCATATCAATCTCACCGGCGGTAATCCCTTGCGTGGACCCAACTGGAACGGCGGTCCGCGATTTCTGGACATGACCGAACTCTATGACCGCCACATGCGCACTCTGATGAAAAGCGCGTTCCGCCATGAAAAGGCACGAGTGTTCGAAGGCATCTACATCGGTGTTATGGGTCCCACTTACGAAACCGCCGCTGAAATTAATTTCTACGCCAAAATCGGCGGCGGCGCCGTGGGCATGTCGACCGTGGCCGATGTGATCGCCGCGCGCCACGCGGGAATGAAAGTTGTGGGCTTAAGTTGCATCACCAATCTCGGCACCGGGCTGTCGAAAAACAAATTGTCCCATGACGATGTCAAAAAAGTCGCGCAGCGGGTGGAGAAAACTTTTACCAACGCCCTATTGAACTTTACCAAAAAACTATGAAGGGCACGCTGATTCGCAACGGCATCATTGTGACTATGAACGCAAAGCGCGAAGTGGTTCACGGCGATTTGCGCATTCGCGGCAGCAATATCGTGGAAATCGGAAAGTCACTGGCGCTTGGAAGCGACGAGCAGGTGTTCGACGCCGATCACGCCTTCGTTATCCCAGGACTAATCCAGGCGCACACCCATTTAGTTCAAACATTATTCCGCGGCTGGGCCGATGACTTAGAATTAATGGATTGGCTGCAAGAAAAAATCTGGCCCATGGAAAACGCACACACGGCTGACAGCGCTCGCGCCTCGGCGCAACTCGGGCTCTTAGAAATGCAGCTCCTCGGCACCACCGCCATTCTGGACATGGGCACCATTCGCCACCACGAGGTGATTTTTGCGGCCGCCGAAAAATCCGGCATCCGCTATTGGGGCGGCAATTGTTTAATGGATTTAAAGACGGCCTCCGGGCCGTTGTATCGTGCCACCAAGGACACGATTGCTTATTGCGAAGAACTCATCAAAGCCTGGCACAATAAAAACTCGCTCCTGCAATACGCCATCAGCCCGCGTTTTGTAATTTCCTGTACCGAAGAAATATTGAAAGAGGCCATGCGCCTGCAGCAAAAGCACGGCTTGATCTTTCACACCCACGCCTCCGAAAACAAAGCCGAGGTGGAGCTCGTCAAAAAACGCACCGGCATGGACAATATTAAATATCTAAAGAAAATCGGCTGCCTCACCGAAAAAACCGTAATTGCCCACGCTATCCATCTTAGCAAAAGCGAAATCGCCGATATGGCCGCGGCCAAGGCCGGCGTCACCCACTGCCCGAGTTCCAATCTGAAGCTGGCCAGCGGCATCGCGCGCATCACGGAATATAAAGAGAAGGGCATTAAAGTTGCTCTCGGGGCGGACGGCGCCCCCTGCAACAATATCATGGATCCTTTTATGGAGATGCGTCTCGCGGCCCTTCTGCAAAAACCCATGTTTGGTCCAACGGCGATGCCCGCGATTCAGGCGTTTGAGCTCGGCACCCTTGGGGGCGCGCAAGTTCTTAATGCCAGCGACCGCATTGGTTCACTGGAAAAGGGAAAACGCGCCGATATCGTGGTCGTGCAACACACGCATCCCAGCTGCGCCACCGTGGAAGATCCCTATTCCGCTCTCGTCTATTCTTGCTCCGGCCGCGATGTCAGCGACATGTGGATCGACGGCCAGGCCATTGTGGCCAACCACCGGCACCTGCTGCTCGATCAAGAAAAGATTATTGATGAGGCCAAAGTGCAACTTTCCTCACTACTAAAGTCCATACAACTTAAGTCTATATAAGACGGTGGTGCATTGACACCGACACAGTAGATCTATGTCATAAAACTATGGCTATCACTCAGGTTTTTTTCGCGTTTTTCGCGGGCGTCGGTTACCTCGGCTTGCAAACAATCTTTCTCGATAAACTCGCCATATTTTGTGAGAACCCGCGCACCGCTCTCGCTGTGCATTTCTATTTACTATTTATCACGATTCTAGTCGCAAGTTATATAGTTGAAGCGCGCCCGTCGAAAAATCCCGAGCGCTGGTTGCGGCTTACGGGCCTTGGCATCGTCATCAGTCATGGAGTGGCGTTCTACACCCTGAGTTGGTGGACTCCCCAGCACATGACCGCGCTGGCCAGTGGCTGGCTCGGTGGCGTGATTCTCACGCCCGCCGCGATTTGCAGTGGTGTCGCTTTCGGCAAGTTTTTGCAACTGCAATTGGTGCTGCAACAAAGTTCACGTTCAATTTTGACCGTGTTATGTTCCATTGCAGGCGGCGCCTTGATTGCGCCCCGGGTGAAATTTATGGTTGTGGTACTCGGGCCTACGCTCTCGTTCGCGCTTATACTTTTAGCATTTGTCGCGATACTGACTATTCTTCCCGCGCCGGCTAGTGAAGACAAACAGCCCGAAGCGTGGTGACAAACTTTCTCCAGATTTGAAAATAAATAAAGAAAGCGAATACTAGTCCAGTGTCACTTGGTCACCGACATAAGACGCCATAGCGCGTGATTTCGGTTAAGAAAAAAAATTCTGTTTTGAAAAAAAGCACGGATTTCGCGGTTGTGGGCCATAGGAACAGCTGATTGTTGCGATTGCTCGCTCCACTTTGGCACATGTCTTGAAGTAGTTACCCTCCGTAACGGACAGGATGTCCAAAAAAATTCTAACAACAACAACAACAATCTTTTGGGGGAACCAATGAGACGTATTCTCGGGGTATTAGCATTTCTTTCGCTCACTTCACAAGCTAGCTATGGAGCTGGTTTAGTTCTAGGTGAGCCGCAATATGGTGGCACAGGTTGTCCGATGGGCACCGCGGCCGTGGCACTCAGTCCTGATCAACAGGCTCTTAGCATATTGTTCGATCAATATGTGGTGGAAGCCGGCGGTTCAAAGGCTTTTGACCGCAAAAATTGCAACATCGCCATTCCGGTGCATGTTCCGCAAGGTTTCAGCGTGTCAGTTATTGCCATCGACTACCGCGGATTCACCGGTTTGCCTGCTGGCGGCCGCGCGCAACTAGCGGTTAACTACTTCCTGACCAGCTCGGGCAATCCGAATCCGGGTCCCGGCCTCCGCACTCAGAAAACTTTCTACGGCCCCATGACTTCCGATTACATCAAGTCGGACAGCCTTGGTCTGCAAGCCATTGTCTGGAGCGGTTGCGGTGCGGATGCAATCTTGCGCGCCAACACCACACTGTTGGTTAACTCCAACTCACGCCGTGACCAAGCCATGGCAACTGTGGATAGCGCTGACGTTTCCAGCGGCATCATCTACCACCTTCAGTGGAGAAGCTGCCATTAATCATCTGATTTGACTTGCGCACGGGGGGGTTTCACCTTTGGGCCCCCCCAATTTTGACCGAAGGAGAATAATATGAATACCAAGCGT
>JANMVK010000606.1:0-4924 GCA_031392725.1 Pseudobdellovibrionaceae bacterium | reverse complement strand
ACACCGCGATGACCGGCGAGCAAGCCCTATTCGATGTTAAAACGGTGGCGGGCCAAATGGACGCAGCTCCTGTGGCCGATCTCCCGTCGCAGCATAACGGGCGCATCAAACCGCTCGACACGCTCGCGCGTGAGGCTATTTTGTTTGTCTCCGGCAGTTATTCGCCGATGGGAATGAACGCTTTGAGTTTATTTTTAGCCATGACGATTTCTCCCGCCAGTCCTTATCTGGAACTGGTTGAAATCCGCGATCCCGAACTGCGCGTGCAATTAGGATTTGTGGATATTAAGAAAAAGCGCTTCGCGGTGAGCGATCTCGACAAAACGCAATTGCAAACCATGGCCATGCCTTTGATGGAAAAACAGCAAAAGAATGCACGGTCGCTCAGCCCCAGTGAAAAAAATGTGCTGGAGGCCTATCAACAATGGTCGCTGACTAAGGCCATTATCGCGGGCTCGTCATTTTTGGAGTCTATTGATTTTTCTTCCCTGAACGGCAAACAAGATCACGGCGATGGCAAAGTGATGGAGCTTGGGAAAAATTATTTAACCGCTTTGTCTCAAGGGCAAAACACCGCGGATGCCGCCGGTGCGCTGAAAGCGGGAGTGGCGGCCCAGGAAGTTCCCGATCTACTCAAGCCGCAGATGCAACATTTGGGTTTGGAAGTGACTTACAACAAGGTCCGCATCTTTTTCTGGATAGGAATTCTGGCTTTTGTCCTTGGGCTTTTTATCGCGCTGCCGGTTTGGTCGCAAACACTCAGCAAGAAAACCATTTTAACAATTATGGTGCTGCCGATTCTGGGAATTGCCGGCGGGCTGTTTATGCGAATCACCATAACCGGATTTGCACCGGTCACCAATATGTACGGCACCATGATTTGGGTGGCGGATGGAATTTTATTATTTTCCGCCTTACTGTTTTTTCTCTATGAGAATCGCCCGCTGGCCGGCTTGCTCACCGTAGCCTCAGCCTTGATTTTGCTGCTGACCGAGAGCATTCCCTTGGTTCTCAGCCCGGATCTGGATCCAATCGTGGCGGTTTTGCGCAGCAACTATTGGCTGACGATCCATGTGCTGACCATCACCATTTCTTACGCCGCCTTCTCCATCGCCATGGTGATCGGCAATTTAGCGTTGTTCCGGCAAATCTTATTTTCTGAAGCGCAGAACCGCGAATTTTTTAAAATCTACGCGAAATATTGCTACCGCATGATTCAACTGGGTGTGTTTCTGCTCACCACCGGAATTATTCTCGGCGGGATTTGGGCGGATTATTCCTGGGGCCGTTTTTGGGGCTGGGATCCCAAGGAAACCTGGGCACTGATCGCCGATGTGGGATTTCTTGCCATCCTTCACGCCAAATACACTGGCTGGCTGCGCGACTTTGGTGTGTTGATGGCGTCGCCCATTGCCTATCTGCTGGTGATTATGGCGTGGTATGGAGTGAATTTTATTTTAGCGGCGGGCCTTCACAGTTATGGTTTTTCCAGCGGCGGCGCCATGGCCGTGGGAATTTTTGTCACCATTCAATTCCTGGTGTTCGGCGTGGCGCTGGCCCGGCACTATAAACTCATACCGGATTTGAGAACATGAGCAGCAACTGGGTCGACAATTCAGGCTACACTCACATTGAGCTGTGGCCCAACGGCAACCATAAGTCTTTTATCCCCACTATCGAAACCGAATGGAAAATCGGCGGTGAGATTGTCAAAGTCCGCGCCAACCGCATTGTAAAATTCTTTGAAAACGGCCAGCTCCAGCTTTGCACTTTGTGCGACGATGTCGTGGTCACGGCTCATAAAGTTAAAGTACTGGTGAAATATAATACGGAATTTGAGATGTATGATGACGGCAGCGTGAAGAAGATGACCATCGGCAAGCAGCCGGCGGGCTTTTTCCGCCCCAAGGACTGGGTTTACGCCGGCCAAACCTTCCATCCCGGAATGACCATTGAGTTCGCGCAAGATGGAAAAGTAAAATCCTTTAGAACCTAGCGGACTCTCAGTTCAGGCGCCCTTAGGGGCGGGGGCGGGAGTTTTCGCGGCGTCCTTTTTGCCGGGTGCGCCGCCGAGCGGATCGCCGTGAAGCGTGCGGATTTCGACCCCCAGTTCCTGCAAAAATCCAAACGGGGGAATGGTTCCCATAAATAAAATCAGATAGTCGTTGGGAATCTCCAGCGTTTCCGTGTCTTTTTTCACGATCAGCTTATCTTTATGGATTTCGGTGATGGCGGCTTTATACCAGATTTTCAAGCGGCCTTCTTTTTCCAGTTTCTCCACACGGTTCTTGTTGTCCTCTTTGCAGCGGGACAGGGAATCGGCGCGCACGATTAGGTGCGTGGTGTTGTTGAATTGCGGTTCCGCCGCGCGCTGGGCCGCTTCCACCGCGGAATCGCCGGCGCCGACGATGCACATGTGTTTGCCCTGGTATTGGGCGGGGTCCGAGAGTTTAAAGCACACTTTGTCCATGTCCTCGTTGGCTAGACCCAGTTTTCGGGGCGAGCCACCCACGCCGACACATAAGATTATTTTTTGCGCCTTGATAACGCCGGCGCTGGTTTCGGCTATTAAAACTTTGCCGTCGACCTTCAATCCGGAGAATTTTACTTTTTCCTCAACCTTAAGGCCGGTCTTGGCTTTGACGCCGTCCCAGAACTTCAGCAAATCTTCTTTGATAATTTTGGCGCCTGGAAAACTCATCTTTCCGATTATGGGCAGCGTGGCCGGATGGCTCATCACTAATTTTTGCCGGGGGAAATTGAACACCGTTCCGCCAAAGGTATTTTGGTCAATGCAACGGTACTTCACTTTCATTTCGATGCATTTAAGCGCGGCTGAGAGGCCTGAGGGGCCAGCTCCGACGACGAGCACATCGATATCGGTTTTAACCGACTTGTCCAAGTTTTTAATAGCATGATCGGCGGCCCACGAGCCTTGCTTGATGGCGTTGGCGATTAAGCCCATTCCGCCCAACTCGCCCGCGATGTAGAGGCCGGGAACGTTGGTTTGGTAATTGCCGTCGTAGTTGGGAACTTGTTTGCCGGTGGTTTTGGTTCCAAACACCATGGTGATGGCTTGGTAGGGGCAACTTTTAAAACACAGGCTGTGGCCCACGCACTTGGTCGGATTCACTAGCACCGGAAAGTTGTTCACCATTTGCAAAATATCGCCTTCGGGACAAACGGCCGTGCACGCTCCGCAGCCCAAACATTTAAGCGGGTCGACCCGGGGGTAGAGCGCATAGGCTTCGGTTTTTTTTGTTTCGATGGCGTGCTTGTACTTGGTGGTGGCTTTTTTGTTCTTCTTATTTGTGCGGCGGATCGCCCACAAGCTGGTCATGACAAAGAAAAACACGGTCGACACGTCGGCCGGATCAAAGCGAAAAGCCATGGGTCTATATTATCACGAGTTAAATGAAAGCCATCTTTCATATGGCCAATCTATCTTTGGTCCGGTTACAATTTATCCATGGCTGAAGCGGTCGAGGTCCCCTCCAATAAGCAGGCGTTAAAAGATTTCTTTGAAATCGGCAACTGGACCATGCCGACGTACTCGGTATTTTTGGTGGCGTGCATCTCGTCATTTTTTCTGGTCCGGTTTCATATGGATCATCACCGCCGGTTTTCGCTGCCGTTTGTGCTGGTATTGATGATCATCGTATTTGTGTTCAGCCTCGGCCACTACCGCTTGATGACATTGAATCTGCATAAGAACGCGCTGATTTTAATCGGCACGTTCCTGCTTCTCGGCGGCGTCTTTTTCGGACTCGCCCGCTTAAATCACATTTTATAAATTATTTTCCCACACCCAAAATCAGAGCGGCAATGACATGGATAAAGGCCGCGGCGTACATAAAAATCGCGAAGGGCAAGTGAAAGGTGTGCCAGTACGCCACCAGATCGCGGAACGGCTGCAGAAACAAAACCCGCCGCCGGGCCAGGGCAAAGTATTTCAACACGTGACGGCTGTTCGGAGGCAGGCCCTTTGCGGTTCGGGGAGGATCCATCAGCATCCGGATATCACCGGCCAGACTGGAGAAAAATATGGTGAATGGGTTCACTTTGAATTCACCATCCGCGGAGATATGATGCGCCTTCACGCCGGCGTAGGCGAGCGCGGTGACCTTTAATTTGTCCAGTGATTCATCGGACAGCGCCGGATCGGCCGCGGCCTGCATTTTTTTAAGCTTGCCCTGCCATTTGTCGACGTCATCTTGAATGTTGCGCCTCAACCCGACGACTTGATTGTACAGGTAGCGTCCGATCACACCGCTGCTGGCGGCAATCAGCATGCTCCAAAAGCTGATGGCGACGAGGCCACGCGCCTTGAAATTACAATGGAATAAAATAAATGTCGGGCCCAGCAGTCCGCAAAAAATGTGAAACTCCAGCCACGCGATCAAACTGCCTTTGCCCTCGAGAAATGAAAATTTCTTGCGGGCGGTGTAGACATTCATGGCGATCATCAGACTTAAGCCCGACCAGCCCAAAAACAGGCTCAGCTGATTGCCCGGTTTTGAGGTCGCGGCAAAGCCAATCTTGCGCAGCCAGCTGTTCTCGGGATGGTTATTGAGCGCGAAATACTCAAAACACAGGAATGCCAGGCACATAAGCCAAATCCCGTTGTAGATTTTAAATCGCACCTGGGTCCCGTCTGTTGCGTGTCTCAATGTGAGACCTCCAATTTTCGTGTCAGATTGAGCGATTCGCAATTAAAAATTCACAAGTCTCCGGAATCTCGGGAATAATGGAAGGTGGAATGTAGGTTTTGGACGTAAGCTGGTAAACGGGGTCCCTACGTGCGTTATTCATTAAGAGTCAGTGCCTGGCTTGCCATGGCTACATCTCTCATCTTCGCATATAACAATTGCGGGCTTATCAATACACCCAGGGTTGACGACATGAGTATGGCCGCCGTCGGCTA
>JANMVK010000539.1:0-2846 GCA_031392725.1 Pseudobdellovibrionaceae bacterium | reverse complement strand
TTGCGGCAAGACCAAGCAAAAACGTTTGCATATCCATCGCGCACTTGAGCTTGCGTCAATTTTTTCTCTTGGATGAGCTCCCCCACGAACGTCGGCAAGACTTCGATCGACAGGTAGTCCGGCAGAGCCTCATTCAGCTGATCCTGCTTAGCACAGTCGGACATTTTAAAATCAGCTGGTGGTTGCAGTTGAGTGCCATGAGCTCCTGGTGGAATGCCAATGACCGGTGGCACTCCACCATACCCTGGGAAACCCGGATAGGCAGGATATGCATAAGGCGAAGGGGGGCCGCTCGCTATCGGAGGGGGAGGCCCCACTTGGCCCGCAGGTGGTGCCTTCTTCACAACTTCGGCCCGCACAGATGTCGGCGACCGCAAACAGGCGGCCACACCCTTGAGCGGATAAAGATCATCAACCTGAGTGTAGGACGTTTTCTTAATGTCGCTCAATATCCCAGCCGTTGGATCCATCAGGAGGCAAGGCCCCACGGCGTGCCCCAATTCATGAGCAATTGTGTGTGCGATGGTAAATTCGCTCGTTGTGCGCATTAGCATTCCCGAGCACAATCGAAAGCGATGATTGTTCGATATATAAAGCGCATTTGGCGAAACGTAAGACATGTCGTCGGAAATTTCAGAGCAATCCTTATCAAAATATTTGACCGTATCGATACGATCCACCATCCGCCGTTTCACGCCGGCCGGGATATCCGCTTTTTGAATGCGTTCTATCAATAGTTTCTTAATGCGCGGAAATATTTTTTGAACTTTAGCCGTTGCCCCAGGATCAATCATCTCTTGTTGAACTTTACGACGATAGTCCTTCATCAACTTTTGAAAATCGGTGTTGCCCTCGATTCGAATTAACATATCTAATCTGCGGTCGCCCGCCACTTCATTCGCCATATTTGGACCAAACAAGCGCGAGCGCGTGTAGTCCAATAGCAAGTCATTCGCCGCCGCCTTACACATCTCGGACTCATTCTCACAGCTATCTAAATCGACATTCGCCATATTGAGCAACTGATCGCGCAAATGACGATTGTCGGGCCGATTCAGCAATGCAGCCGTTGCCTTTTGCAACTCAGAACTCATTTTCGTCTCAGCGGCCCGGAACCGATCGCGCACATCATTAAAGCCATAGTTGGTACCCGTTCCATCGGAGCGAGTCCCGGGTACGCAAGTTCGCTTATATAGGTCATCACAGGTAGGATGCTGGGCCGACACCATCCCCACTCCACTCAGCACGACAAGTAAAAATATCATCTCTCAATGATGGAAAATCGGCGACAAAATGGCAAACGAAAATCGATGAGGGTACCACGCGAAGTTGTCTAATTTGGAATGGTTCTGCCTAGGCTTTTATGTGTTTCTGCCTGCGCCGGGCGCGAAATTGAGCGGCTTGCCGCCGCGGCGAATGGGAGTGGGCGCGGGAGAATCGGGCATGGGCGCGTCGGGTCCGCGCTGCAAATTATCGAAAATTCCGTACTCGGGCAGCCACTTTAACTTAATGGTGTCGGTCGGACCGTTACGTTGTTTGGCTACGATGATTTCAGCGACGCCTTTGATTTCGGGATTTTCTTTATTGTAGTAATCCTCACGGAAAATCATGGCGATGACGTCGGCATCTTGCTCGATGGAGCCGGACTCACGTAGATCCGATAACATAGGACGGCGGTCAGAACGGCCTTCCACTCCACGGTTCAACTGAGCGAGAGCCACAACCGGAACCTGCATTTCTTTAGCGATGGATTTCAGCAGTTTAGAAATTTCGGAAACCTCACGCTCGCGGTTCTCAAAGCGCTGCTTCATCGACATCAACTGCAAATAATCGATAATGATCATATCAAGGCCATGCTTGGCCTTCATGCGGCGAACTTTAGAGCGGATATCAAAGGGTGAGATGCCCGAGGTGTCGTCGATAAACAGTCCGGTCTCGCTAATGGCGGCGGCCGTGTTGATCAGGCGCGGCCAAGCTTGATCGTCAATTTTACCGATACGCAAATCACCAAGGCGGATCTTCGCGGCGCTGGCGAGCATTCGGATCATCACTTGCTCTTTGCCCATCTCCACTGAGAAATAGGCGACTTTTTTCTTTTCTTTAAGCGCGGCGTGCACCGCGATATTTAACGACAGCGCGGTCTTGCCCATGGAGGGCCGCGCGGCAATGACGATTAACTCACCCGCATGAAAACCCGCGGTGAGCTCGTCCAGCTCGTGAAAGCCGGTCGGCACACCCGTTACGCTCAACTGCGTACCGTAGAGGGCCTCAAGCTTATCCAGGCTCACTTTAACCAGCTCACTGGCATCGACCAGGCCGACCGAAGTTTTGGTGTCAGCCAACTGGAAAACTTTGGCTTCCATGGTGTCCAAAAACACTTCCATATTTTCAAAGTCTTGATTGTAGGCTTTATCGACAAACTCTTGGCTGGCGTGGATCACTTTACGCAACAGGGATTTTTCCTGAACGATTTTGGCATACGACGCGATATTGGCGGTCGACGGCGTTTGATCGATCAGCTCGGCCAGAAACACCGCGCCGCCGAGGGACTCCAGCTCGCCTTTTTCCATCAGGAGATTGCTGACGGTGACTAAATCCGAAGGCATTTCACGGCGATGAAGCTCGCGGATGGCGGCGTAGATTTTTTTATGAGCGGGTTTATAGAAATCCTCCTCGATCAGGAGCTCGGAGACTTCGTCCCACGGTTCCTGCTCAAGCATCAATCCGCCAAGAATAGACTTCTCGGCGTCAATGTTCTGCGGAGGCACTCGATTTTCCATGAACACCCAAAAAGTTGTACATTGCGGAACCGCCGATTCGGTTCCATTAAATATTGTGGAACCGCC
>JANMVK010000508.1:0-2128 GCA_031392725.1 Pseudobdellovibrionaceae bacterium | reverse complement strand
TATATCGCGCGCGGAACTTATATTTATCCGCCCAAACCCTCATTACGCGTAATCACCGATATTTTTAAATTCTGCACAGAGGAAGTCCCCGGCTGGAACACTATTTCTATTTCCGGTTATCACATCCGCGAGGCCGGCTCGACGGCCGTGCAGGAAGTGGCATTCACGTTGGCCAACGGAATTACCTATGTGCAGGCCGCCGTCGACCGCGGTTTAAATGTCGACGAATTCGGCAAGCGCTTGAGTTTCTTTTTCAACGTCCACAATAATTTCTTCGAAGAGATCGCCAAATTCCGCGCCGCCCGCAGAATGTGGGCCAAAATCATGAAGGAGCGCTTCGGCTCCAAAGACACGAACGCCCAACGCCTGCGTTTTCATTCGCAGGTCGCGGGCTCCACGTTGACCGCGCAGCAGCCGGAAAACAATATCGTGCGCGTTTCGATTCAGGCCCTAGCCGCGGTGTTGGGCGGAACGCAGTCGCTTCACACCAATTCCATGGATGAAGCCCTCGGCTTACCCACTGAAAAGGCCGCCACCATCGCCCTGCGCACTCAGCAGGTGATCGCCTACGAAACTGGCGTGGCGGATGTGGTGGATCCAATGGGAGGCTCGCATTTTGTTGAGTCTTTGACTGATGAGATTGAAAAGCGTGCTTTGGAATACATTGAACGCATCGAAGGCCTTGGTGGCGTGATTGCCTGTATTGAGTCAGGCTGGATTCAAAATGAAATTCAAAATGCCTCGTATCAGTTTCAAAAGGACCTCGAGGCGAAACGCGAGATCGTAGTCGGCGTGAATGAGTTTGCGCAGGACGCGGGCGAGCCTACGGATGTACTGCGGATTTCAGAGCAGGTTTCGCGGGAGCAGGTTGAACGCTTGAAGGCGTTTAAGGCTAAGCGGGATCAGAAGAAGTCCGCAGCTGCCTTGGAGCGCGTGCGTGTTGCGGCGGCTGGTACAGAGAATCTAATGCCGGTGTTTATTGATGCTGTGGAAAATCATGTGACCCTTGGCGAGATCGCCGAGGAGTTGCGCAAAGTTTTCGGGCTTTTTAAAGAATCCATCACATTATAACCGACGCGTTTGCTCCGAACACTTGGCCCGGGCCAAGTAGAGGGAGCGCGTTCAGCAATCTTAAAATGTCTGAATTGGCAGTCGCACTGGCGACGTCGCAAGTGAACTAGGGGCGCGACGGTGCGTTTAATTTCCAGGCACCTTTTTTAGAATTTGGAAAAACCGCCACCAACTAAGGTGGCCGGTTTTCTTCGGAGCGAAATTAAATCCCACAGGAGCCGTTTTATAGATCACGGTGCCTCCATGGTTCCAACATAGTTGAACCAAAGGTCAAACACCGTCAGCAAGCGTCCCTCGGTGGTGGAAGCCACCGATTTAAAGCGAATCTCATTCCCATAAACATCGCGTTCGTAATATTTGGGATCGTAGCCGAGATCGACAAGTTTAATTTTAAAGTCCGACAACGGGTACAGCTCCGAAGAAGAGCTACGTCCGTCGCGGTTGTGATCGATCCATAGGCGCAGCTGCGTGAATACCGGGTCGTAACCGTCGATGACTCCGTCGGGCAAGCTGCCGGACATGCCCGCCATCGCTCGGCCGTCATATTTAGATAAAGCATCGTAGCCATTAAATGAGAAGCCGCCATCAGGACCCTTAGTGCGGTCACCGAACAATTGATCCACGCCATTCACATTGCCGCTGGCATCGGGCAACGCGATAAAGGCGTAAACATCGTCAGTCACCCACGACACGCGCACCGGAGTGTAAGCCGGGACGGCCGTCGCACCGAGAGCATCAAAATTAATGCCCTGGGCTTGGCTGGTTAATTTCAAGCCGACATTTTTAATATTGTTGATGCCCGAAAGCTTTATCATCAGCGGTGAGGCTTCGGCGTCACAATTATTTGCGTCGAGCAAAAAGCCGAATGGGCGCGGATCAGTGTTCTTGTGGGGATTGTTATCCGCCAAGATAAATTGCGAGCGTTCATTAGCAGTCCAACCGGTGGCGCTGCGGGTGATCTGCAGATCCTCACCATTCCGCGAGCGTTTGATCGCCTCTGTATATAACAGAGTTTTGCTGTCGCGGTTGCGGGAGTAAATGCTAGTGACCTTGGGCT
>JANMVK010000496.1:0-7008 GCA_031392725.1 Pseudobdellovibrionaceae bacterium | reverse complement strand
GGAAATTGTCCGCTGAGTCCGAAGACGGAGGTTTCCACTTCCTTTAGCGCGCGTTTTTGCTCCACGCCCCAATCGAAGATCACTTTGAATTGGGCTTCGCCGGCGTTGTAGGAGGTTTCGATAGTTTCAATGCGGATGGTGTTGTCGCGCAGTGAGCGCAAACGGTTTTCAATCAGTGAGCCGTAAACTTTGGCGAACTCGTCGGGCGCCAAGCTGCTGTAGGGAACGATGACCATGACGGTGGGTTTTGAACTGTTGGGGAACATGCTCACCGGCAATTTTAATCCGGCATAGATGCCGAACAGGGCGAGCAATCCTAAGCATAGGTAAACGCGGAGGGGAGAACGGTAAAGCGAACTCAAAGGGTTTTACCTTGCGGAGCTGCTTCCTCCACCTTTACCGAATCACCGTCGGCGACAAAACCACTGGAGCGTTCGACGACTGAGAAGCCGTCTTGCAATCCGGTCATGATTTCCACTTGCCCGCGCAGGCGGACGCCGAGTGTGACCGGGATTTTTTTAACTTTATTGTCGACCACGAGGCGCAGGAAATTTTGTTCCTGGGATTGTATCACTGCATCTTCGGGCACCATAAATCCGCCGTGAACATTGGCCATAAAAGTAATTTTGCCGATCATTCCCGGCCGCAATAGCAGGCTGTCTTGAACAGTGGGGCTTAATTCGGCTGAGGCTGTGCCGGTTGCGGGATCGACGCTTGGGCTAAGGCCGGCTAATTTCACATCGAGGGCTTTAGGTAGAGCGGGGCTCTCCAGGCGGCCGGATAAACCTTGCACGAGGAGCGGCATATCGCGCGCGGGGATTTCTACCAGTATTTTTAGATTTTTGGGGTCTGTGACTACGGCGAGTTTTTGGCCTTTGCTGACTAATGCGCCTTCGGTGACGAGAAGTTCGCTGACTAATCCTGTGACCGGGCTGATGGTTCCCACCGGTGCGAATTGGAAAATGGGATCGGTTTGTTGAACTGTGATCAGACGCCCACCGCGTTTTACCGGTTGACCCAGTTGCGCATGGATTTTTCTGACAACGCCGTCACTCTCGGCCAAAATTGTGGCGCGGACCCGGGCTTCGACTACGGCGGGGTAACTGAGCGTTTGGCCAACTTCGGTTTTTTGCATTTTGCGGACGACTACGGTCATGAGTTTTTCGGGAACCGCGATTTTTTCCGGAACAGCAGTGGCGATTGAGCCCACCACCAGCGCCATGACGGCGACAATCCCTGCCCTAATTCCCATGTGATCCTCCCGACTTAACGTAGGGGCTGGTTTTCACATAACGCGTCGCTGTTAGCAACTGGCGCGTTTGGGAAAGTAAATCCTTCATGGGATTTCTAGTACTGCTCCAGCGCCAATCTAAAGAGCCTGAGCCACTTCATCCACGTGCTTGGGGGCTTTGAATCGGATTTCAATCCATTGGGAAGTCGGAGACCGAGCCTATGGATTTTCAAACCGCTGGGTGCCTTCCCTCTGGCCCTTAAGCAAGTTCAACGTCTCTGATAAGCGCGTAGTGAACTAAATCAACGGGCTTATTCCGAATGATAAAACTCTTTTTTCGTAGTCCTTCGTATTCCATTCCGACTTTTTCCATCACCCGCCTGGATCCAATATTATCGGGCTGGCAATACGCTTGAAGTCTGATTACTTCGGGGAAATTTTCAAAGGCCCAGAGTTTCAAGGCGTTTGCGGCCTCGCTTACGTAACCTTTCCCCCAAAAGGGTTTTCCGACGACATAATCCATCTGGCCGCCGAACTTATTGGTGTTTTTGAAATCGATTGAGCCGATGACTTTGTTTTCTTCCTTTAGATGAATTGCATATACAAAAAATAATTGGCCGCGCTCGCCGCAGGTTACTGACCTGATCCAAGTCAAAAAATTCTTACTGTCTTCAGTCGTCTTGTGTGCGTCCCACAGAAGATATTTGGTTACTTCTGGATCGGATGCGTATTCGAAAACGTCTTTTACATCGGCTTCGCTGTAAGGTCTTAAGATTAGTCTTTTTGTCTGTATCTGTTTCTGTTCAAACGTCGTTTGGTCTTTCATGGGCTTAATTTAGTTGGCCAAAGGCACAATTACAAATACTTCCGCTTAGAGGAAAAGGGGGCCCGGGAAAGCCCCCCTTAGAGACGTGCGTGTGGACTACTTGTTGAAGTCGATAAGAAGTTGATCGCAAGCGGCGCCAAAGGCTTCGCTCTGCGAGCGGGCGAGTTTGCCCTGAAGCGGAGCCGCGCAGCCATTTACAAAAAACTGGAACACTTCGTGGCGTACGATCGCGCAACGAGTTTCATTGCGGATGAAATGGTCGGACACCACTACCGATCCGTCGATTTTCTCTTCAGTTGTCAAAACGTTCAATGTGCTCAGCGCCTCGGCCTGGCTAACTTTGTCCATATGCAAAGTGACCATTCCGCAATTGCTGAGAAACACATCGGCGCTGACGCTGAACTGATTGTTGCCTTCGGGCTTCAAATTGATCGGGCTGTTCATTGCTTTAGGAAACGCCGAAACCGACGCGCTGCTGATCTGCTTAACCGCGACTTCTTCCATTTGCGCCTGCGCGCCCGCGATCCATCCGGCCAGCATCACAAGTGCCATGGTCTTCATAACTAATTTCATACATACCCCCTAATTATGACCCGCTCAATTGCCGGCCGTTAAGGGAAAGTTATTTGAAGTTATAGGCGGTGCCAAGACGCCCATTTGGAAACACCTGTTTCGATTTCGCCGTCAGGCACGTTTCTTGGAATGCACAATCGTTTTACAACCGGCCATGGCATACCGTTTCATGTCGAATGGCATTTTCGCCGGCATGTCCTCTTTTCGCATCGATTTCATGACCTTTTTGTTGACCTGATTGCGATGAGCTTTGGATTTGTAAATGATAAATGCGAAACCAATGGTCTCGCCACCTTTGAGTTTGCACATCTTTTTGAAGCCCTGGCCATGTTTCGGGAAATCATCCGCGATACATTCGTAGTAGTGAAGAGCTCCATGCTTCATCCAGAGCTTGTAGCCCCAGACTGCCATTTTTGTATAAGCTTTTAGGTTTTTGCGTTGGATAGGTATTACGAAGCCGTCTACGTAGTGAGCCATGTTTCCTCCAAAGAAGACTATTTTCGCTTCGGAGGTGTAATTGTGTCAAGAGCCTGAGAATGGAATTTAAAACGGCGGGCGCGCCGTCCACGTCACGCCGTCCGGGGAAGTGAGAATCGTATTGTTCCCACCTACAGCAATGTACTGTGAGCCGGTCCAAATGATTCCGTTTAAATCATTGTTCGTGCCGGATGTTTGCTGAGCCCAACCCAGTCCCGACTTAACGATCGTGCCGCTGAACCCGACGGCCACGAAATCTGTTCCGGCGGAAGCGATGGCGTACAAATTAAAAGATTGGGGCATGGTACTTTGCAGCCAACCCAGTGACGACGAAACTAAAAATGCGCCGGCAGGTCCGACGATGGTGAACTGAGTTCCGTTCCAGGCTACGGCCCGGCGTCCGGTTCCGCCCGAAGCCGGAATGTTCGTCCAACTCGTGCCGTTCCCGGACTCGTAGACCATAGACTGCCCCGCCACGACATATTTTGCGCCGCTATAGGCGAGGCTAAAATAAATGTCGTTGGCTGAGGGAGTAACAGATGTCCACGTGCCGCCATCAGGTGAGGTCATAATATTACCTCCGTTACCGGAAGCCATGTACTGCGCGCCTGTCCAAATCAAACTCTGGGTGCCGATCCCGTTACCTGTGACCGCGCCCCATGTAGTTCCATCGGGCGAGCGATAGGTCCTGCCGTTGCCGCCAGAGATCATGAATTGCGAACCATTCCAGTTCGCAGCTTCGAATCCGCCAAGCTGCGGATTCTGACCCGTCGTGCGCGGTATCCATGTGGTGCCGTTGGTGGAAGTTAATATCGTGCCGTAATCGCCGCCGACGACATAGGTCGACCCGGAAAAGGTTACGCTGCGCAGATGGTTGAGTACGGTGAAGGGCGGAGAATTCACGGAGCCGGCCGCGGTCGTGAGTGTGATCGGGGATTTGCAGCTCGCCATGTACGGAATCTTGATGGTGATTTGGGTGCTAGTCGAAGATTGTATGGGGAGTGTTTGGCCACAGTAACTGGCGGTCACGCCCGATAGTGAGTTTGGGAAATTCGTACCGTAAATTTGCACGAAAGTGACATTGGGCCGGCCACTGGTGGGTGAAATGCTCGAGACTGTGGGTGAGTTAAGGCCGCCCGTGCCTCCTCCGCCCACACTGCCGCTCGCCGAGTTATCGCACCAATGATGGGCCGCGGATCCCCAATTGATATTGCCGAAGGTGAGCAGAGCTGAACAATTGGCATACACCGGCCCCTGGGGCAAGTCGCCATAGGTGCCATTGGTGGGATTAGTCGAAATACAGCCCGGGTCGCCGTTGCAGTCAAAGTGATAGTACCAGTTGGTGCTGGCCGCATCGTTGGCGCCACTGCCTCCGCCGGAGCTGCCGCAGTTTTGAAAGAGTGTGAGAGTGGAGAGCATGAATAGACCCAGGATTAGGACGGCGGCTTTTTTCATTTAACTAGTGTATCCGATATATCGGGCCATGCGGTTCAAAACGTTGACCTTGGCACGCGATGAAGCGCGGAATGGATTAAGTTGTCTCACAATGAGCCGGCTCATTAATCGATCTAGAAACACATCGCTCCGGCGAAGCCACCAAAGTTAACAGTGACCGAGGTGCCGCAGTAACCGTTAGAAGAGGGAGCCCAATAGGCTTTAAGGGCACCAGCTCGTCCTTTTCGATTCCTCGGCCAGACATCAGCCGGGAGGGAGTGCAATGAGTGCCATAGCGACCATCAGATATGAGTTTATTTTGCCCTCAACTCTTTTTTATAAACTGCACATTCCGACTCTGTTTCAAACCAGAAAATACTCACGGCACATAATGTCGCATTATTCATGCACACCATTGACATCTTAAGATCGCCTGATGGAGTAGCGGAATCAAGGACTGCATCGAAGGTGCTGCCGCAGCCGTATCCATTACTCATAGTGGTAGAGTCACCGGTTGCCGTGACTAAGTTGATGGCGCCACCGCTAAGTGCTCGTAAAACAACGTCCTTATCAACAGCATCTACACTCCATGCCCCTGGGGAGTCGGCGACACCGAGGCCACCGATACTCTCCCATCCATTCGTGCCAAAGAGGATTCCACCATCGGGCTTATTATTATAGATAAATCCACTTCCCCGAGAAATCGTAGAGGCCACTTCGAATTGGGTTACGGGATTAGTCGTGCCGATGCCGACGTTGCCGCCCGGGATTGACGGTCGGTGGTATAAACGAAATATTGTTTACGTTGGTAGCCGTTCCCTTCCAAATGCCGTCAGACATTTTCGGGCGGTGCCTGGATCACTTCCCGCCACAAAACCAGCCAGGCCCATTGAATTTAAAAAAAGGGTTCGGTCACCGTAAATGTTGCCCACGACATACCTCGGAACGCCGGGCGCAGCCGATCCGTCATTGAGCACGGCGATGTTGAATGTAGCTAGCGGTCCCACGGCGAGTCCGCCAAAACTATTTGAACATGCCGTCGGTGAGCTCAGCAACGCGCGAACCTCTTCATTAAAAATATCCGCGTCACTACGAAATTTAACTGAATTTAAGGACGACTGCATATTTGCCATCGTTGACATCGAACTGATCGCGACAATCGATCCAATCGCCGCGGCCACAAGGACTAAAATTAAAGTTGAACCTGCCTGGTCATGGGCGACCTTACTAATTTGGTGCTTTAGCAAACTGCCTCCCTCGATATTTACGATCCTCGTAGATCGCGTCAATTTCAATCCCTGACTAAGTTCTGCCGGATCTTACCGGCTCCGACTAATCCCTTAGATGAAGAGTTGCCAAGTTTCGTCGGCGAATTCGCCGGTCCATTCTAGTTTGCGGGTTGGCACAGCCCCGTCGTGCGGCACGGATCCGATCCCTGCCGGAGTTGAAAGACTTCATTAATCATCATCAATTTGCCGGCGCCATCGCGCACATTGGGCTCGATAATCCCGCCTTCGTGCCACTCATTCCAAGCATAAATCGTGAGATGGAGCGGAACAGGGTCCGCCAAATTTTGCGAGTCGATCCAGTTTTTCATGTTCATGAGACTTTGCCAAAAGGCTCCATCGGAATAATTGGGCATGGTTCCTGGTCTGTAAATAAAGTCATTCAGTGTCGGCCAGATGACGCCCATGCGTGGACGCTCATCAAAATTATGAGCCAAACACGGCATGATTGGTTTTCCCTGCGCAAGAAGGACGTTGGCATTCGCGACCTGAGCCGAAGCTTCGGGATAGGTGGTGATCGACGGATAGGTAAATAGGTTCACTAAACATTGTGCAGCCGAAATATACGGGAGGGTCACCGGGTAGCCAGCTCCATCGTCCGAGCGGCCGGTATAGAATGGGGTGGCTCCAAATCTCTGCTGCGTTGCTTGATTAATTTTTGCAATTAGCTTCTGCACCAGAACCGCATCGGGCACCGCATTTGGATAAAATCGGTACGGGTCGGAACTCGGTCTATCCTCCCTCAGACCCTGAAGTGAACACAATTGGAGCACGGGGCGCGACTGGATTTTAAGATAGTTCGATTGCGCAAAATACCGATTCACAATCTTATCCACCACAAGATCATGATCCGACTCCGGGATGGCATAAATATATCCTGTTGCACACAATGAAATCATAAATTCGATAGAGTTGCGATTTTGCGCCAGCAGGAAGCTATCGACTCCATCGGTCAGCGCCTCTTTTCTCTCGTAGGCGTTCCAATACCAATAGAAGTTAAAATAACTCAGACCGTTTTGAGTCGCTTGCTTTATGTGCTTTTCAAGAGTCGCGACACTGGATTGATCGTAAAATCCAATCGCGGGTTTTAAATGGCTCCAATCCGCGACCCGCCAGGCGTCGAATACAGGTTCAGTGTTGGAACGGAAAGGCCGGTTTTCAAAAAGGTCCCGTACGCCTGC
>JANMVK010000460.1:0-5227 GCA_031392725.1 Pseudobdellovibrionaceae bacterium | reverse complement strand
TCAAAGCTGTGTGGAAACAGGAGTATGATCCGTCAGTCCACGACAACAAGATCTACGTCACCATCAAGCGGCTAAGACAATTGATCGAACCTGACTTTGATAAGCCAAAATATATTTACCGTGCGAAAAATGGATACTATTTGAACCGCAATACCAAAGTGTCCATCGAGCAGTAACTGGGAGAATGAGTATGTTGATTCGAATTATTTTATTGGCCGTGATGACGGCGGGTGCCCTGGGCGCGTCGGCGCAAACTTTCGGAGGAATGCGCGAGCAGCCGGGTCAGCAGAAGTTTTTCCCTTATGGCGAAGGCCTTCCGCTGCCATGGCCCTTTCCTTGGGCAAAAGATTGCCCAGTGGTCTGGTCCTCGCTCTCCGGCCGCTACATGATGCTCGACAGCCAGTATGAAGAAGAAATGGAACTTAAAATTTCGGTGCTGACCAAAGATGGCATGAAGTTGATGCGCATTTCCCGCTACAACTATTACGGAGCTGTGGTCGCCGAAGGGTTTGCTTGGCTGACGATGAACCAAAAAAGCGTGGGCGTGCATTTACGGCCGCTGTCGAAAAAGGCCAATCCCATGTACGCCAATATCAAACTCTATTACGCGGATTCCGATTATAACTGCAGTATGACAAGCTTGGTGCCGATTCTATCGTTAGTGGAGAAGCGGCCCAATATGACCACTGAAGTGCAGTACCGCCTGGTCCGCCGCCCTATCAATCAGTAGGCGGAATCCGCGGCTAGTCGATATATGAAATCCATTTGGCTTTGGCCGCGGCGTGGTTGCTTTCGGTGGAAAGCCCCACGCAATTGGGCAGATTCCAGTATGTGCCGTTCTCGGTGTAGAGGAACGCCTCCTGAATAATTCCTTTGCCCGGCGCCATGTAAAATTCTGAAGCGTAGGAGTGATAGCCGGGATAGTTGAGATACTGGGCTCCGGCCGGCCAAGCGGGATCGATATTTCCCGCGCAAGAGATCGGCGTTTGTCCCGGCTGGCGCGTGCCGTGATAGAGAACGATGCGAATCACGTTGATGTAGGTTTTAGCTAATCCCGGCCCCCACTGTCCCGTGATGGACCGGCCGAATTCCGGTGTGAAGGTGGCGAGAGTTTCCACCATCACGGTCTTATTCCAAGCGCGGTAACCGTCGGGACCGTAGTTGTGGAATTCCCCACCGGAATCGAGCTGCCTTTTTAAATTCAGTTCCGTGGCAAATCCCGGCTGAGTTTTTGAGAGCCCTCCGGCCGCGGACCAAGCTAACCCTGAATTGGCGAGCCCATCCGGAGTGCCATAGCCAAAGGCGACGTCAGGGCGGCATCCGTCGGCGGCGTACCAATCGCCGGCTTCGGTGACGCTCAGGTCATCGCCCATAAATAGTTGCGCGTACGTGGCTATGCAGGTGTCGTGGGCGGCTCCATATCTTTTCTCCCAAACGTGCGGCGCTCCCGGTTTGAACAGATTGAACAGCGACTGATAGAGCTCTAAAAAGCTTGAGCCTAAGGCGGGCGTGGCCCGGTAAAACCGGTAGTCGGAATAAAGTGAGCCGTCCGCGTGCCGGGAGATGTTTTGGGTGTATTCCGAGGGAAAATAGCGGCGGAGGTCCACGCCTTGATTGGGCGCTGAGAAATCAAATGGTGCGGGAAGCGGTGCCGGTGGCAGCGGGGGAGCTGGATTTGGATTCGGAGTCTGGACCGGATTTGGTGTGGGATTTGGAGTTGGGGAAACGGTCGTGGCGGTGGAGCTTTCCAGACTTTGAGTGCCCTTAAGTTCCTCGGTGCAACCGCTTAGAGCGGCTACCGCTAGGCTGCAGGCGCAAATGTAGATCACGAGCTTTGAATTCATTGGCGGTCCTCCCATTTCAGAATACCCATCGGGCCGGTTCAACCCCACGTACGTGTTTGGGCGGATTGACTCGTCCTGAAACGCTTAGGCGGCGTTGGGGCCGCGATTTTACTTGAACCAGAACCTGGGGTTGGCTATTTTCGGTATTCTTTTAGGGAATTAGCTCAGTTGGTAGAGCGCCACCCTTACAAGGTGGATGTCATCGGTTCGAGCCCGGTATTCCCTACCAAATTTTACGATTACTGATTGAGAGCCGCCAAGCATTCATTTTGGGCGGATGATGGAGAGGCCCGGCATAAGCGGCGGACGGCGTCGCTTACTTGTTGTTCCATCGCGATCAAGCGCTCAATTCTCTGAGACATCGGCGTGTTGCTCCCGTTGAGCACGATGTCCAACGTGATCACGCCAAACTCGCGGATGATCGGCGATATCAATTGCTCAAACCAGGGGGGCTGGCCGCTGCCAATCAATTTGTCGGCGGTGCCGTTGGCGCCGAGGTAAGGGAGCAGCACGCCAAGGCTGGATTTACCCGCGCTCAATCCGGCTTCGGGCATCATTTTCTGAGTCTTTAAAAGAGTGACGATCGACGTGACCAGGAGGTTGGAATAGGCCGCTTGAGTTTTTTGCTTTTTGATTTTGGCGATGGCTTTGAGCAAAGGCACCAGATAGTGCCCCATGGTTGAGAGGCTTTTATCGGATTTGGAGGGGGAGACTCCCCCAAAATTACACGGCCTAGTCGTTAATCGTCACTATCGCGCCCTTGCTTTTTTCTTTTCCAGTTGGGAGCGGCAGGCGGCTACTACTTTGGCGTCAAGGGTTTGGCCGTTAAATGCGCCTGTGCGGAGAATTGGGATCATGCATTGTTCGCGGAAGATGCGGTTGTCGGCTTCCTCTCCGCGCTTGAAGCCGGCTTCTTCGCAGACCTTTGCCAGGGTTCGGCAGGAGGCGGAGGCCCTTCCGAAGATCTGCCGGAAAGAAAAGGCCGCTGTGAGAAGCGTAAGTACGACGACCGCCGCTATCCACCATTTATTCATCTAGAGCCGTCCTTTATCGAGCAGCGACTGGATCACTGGGGTCAACTCGGCGGCGATGCGGGCTCTTCCCTTATCGTTCACATGAAATGTTTCAGCACATTCATCCGCCGGCAACGGGCCGGATTTTACGTGGAATATGGAAGAATTCTCGCGGCTGAGTTCCATCAGCTGCTCCGAAAAATTCTGGGCCGCCCGTTTGGCCCGGTTGGTAACATAGGTCTCATAACTCTGACAGTAGCCGGGCATTTCATAAAACATCAGCTTAATATTTTCCTGCTGGAGCAGCCGGCCCAGTTCTTTAAGTTGCGTGCGAGTCTCCGCTAGCTTTTTATCGAAATAGGCGCTGGATTGCCAGGCGTAACCGAATTGGAATTGGACGAGCGTGGAGCTGAGGCTGAGCTCGGGCTGCTGCTTCCAATAGTGGGTTTCAAAATCGAAAGGGCGGTGGAGCAGCCTTCGAAGAACAAAATTGTGCATGGAATCCAGAATCGCGTCGCGAAATTTGAACAAGTCGCTCCATCCGGAAAGGGCGCCCCACAAAAGGAGGCTTCGGTTTTCGAAAAGGTACTTTATGGAATTTTGCCGCAGGATCTGTTTGAACGCCGGGGCGTTGGCGTAAAGCAGAAGGGCATGCTCCTCCGAAAATTTAAGGACATCTGTTGAAGAAATTGGATAGACTAAGATGTTAAATTTGGCCGCTTTTAGGGCCTCAACGTGGGCCAATTCGAAAAGCGGCGCCATAAATGAGCTACCAAGATTGTAAAACCGGACTGAAGGTATTTTTGTCTCAAGTAGGCCGACGTCAATTCCATCGCGGGCCGTACTTGTGCCCAAAAATCCGATCTTCAATGGGGAATGGTCTTTTTGGGCTTGGCCCAGCCGGTAAGAAAATCTGAAGTGATCGGACATAAGCGGCCGGGAGTTTTCGTAAATCGCCCGCTGGAAGCCAGCACTATGGCGAATCAAAAGTTCCAGACCTGCTAGGACCCCAAATGAAGTGACAATCGCAGCGGCCAACAACGGACTCAGCTTCACAAAAGCGCCCTTAACTTGGTGGCGTCCCTAAGAACTTTGCCACTTGCGGTCAGCGGAATCTGTTCGACACGAATGAATTTTTCGGGCGTCTTTATATGGCCGAATTGCCGGAGTATCTGGCCAGCCATCTTCGCGCATTCAAGGTCGGTGTCCGCCTCGTAAAGAGCAATGAGTTGTTCCGGCGACGCGGTTCGCTGGTTCAAGGCAGGGTCAGGCGGGTGGGTCCGCCTCAGCCGGCGGGCGCCGGCTCGTCGGCTGTGACGGGCTCATGGTCATGGTCATGGTTGTGGTGGCCGTGGGCGTCGGCCGCCAGGATCGAGCCCGGGTCCGTCGCGCCGACCGCGGCATTGGAGCGGGCCTGTTCGTCGTCCATGGCCCCGGCCGGTCCATCCTCGACGTGAGGGATGGCGGGATGCTCGGGATGGGCGGCGAGCCAGTCGTCGACGAGCTTCTCGACGACCCGGCTGCGGCGCAGGGTCGAGCGGATGTAATTCCGGCCGCGCTCGCTGTCGAAGTACTTCGAGAGCTTCTGGTCGCCGGCGTAGCGCTCGCGACCGCGGGCGATCTCGGCTTCCACGTCGGCGTCGGCGATGGTCAGGTTCTCGGCCTCCGCGACTTTGCTCAGGACGAGCAGGACGCGGACTCGCTTCTCCGCGTCGGGCCGGAAGTCATTGTGGAGGTCTTCGTGGCTCTTGCCGGAGACCTTGGCGTAGGCCTCCTCGGTGATCCCCTGGCGGGTCATCGCGCTGCGGAACTCGTCGTGCATGACCTCGACCTCCTGCTCGACGAGGACGTCGGGCAGGTCGATCGTGGCGTTCGCGACGGCGTACTCGATGATCTGCTCGGAGAACGTGTGGCGAGCCTTGTCGAGGGCGTTCCGCTCGAGCCGCTTCTGGACCTCCTCGCGCAGGTTCGCGAGGTCCGAGAAGTCGCCCATCGAGCGCGCGAAGTCGTCATCCTCGTCGGGCTGGATCTTCTCGCGCAGCTCGCGCAGCTCGACCTCGAAGTGGGCCTGCTGGCCGGCCAGCGTCTCCTCGCCGTAGTCGGCGGGGAAGGTGATGTCGAAGCCCTTCGTGTCACCGACCGACAGGCCGACGAGCTCGTCCTCGAAGCCCGGGATCAGGCGGTCCTCGCCGATGATGAGGGGCATCCGCTCGGCGGTGCCGCCGTCGAAGGCGACGCCGTCACGGGTGCCCTCGTACTTGATGACGGCGTAGTCGCCCTTCTTGGCGCCGCGCTCCTCGACCGGGCTGAGCGACGCGTTCTGGTCGCGGAGCTCCGCGATGACCTTGTCGACCTTGGGGCCGTCGGTCG
>JANMVK010000398.1:0-1623 GCA_031392725.1 Pseudobdellovibrionaceae bacterium | reverse complement strand
GGAATCGCAGGCGTGGTTACGGTTAACCTAAACAACACCAGCGTCACCGCGAACTCCTACGGAACCCAAGATCAAGTAGCCACATTCACAGTTGATGCTCAAGGCCGCTTGACGGCTGCAGCCAACCAAAACATTTCAATTGAACCCAACGCTATTAACCAACATGGCGCAGGACTCAATCAAATTTTAAAATGGAATGGCGCCGCTTGGTCACCGATGGCTGACACTGACACGGGCATCACCGCACTCTCAGGCGATGTGACTGCTAACGGCTCCGGTTCAGTGGTCGCCACAATTCAAAACAACGCCGTCACGTCGGCCAAAATTAATTCCACAGGAATCGCCAACAATCGTCTGTTAATGACCGACAACACAGGTGGCAGCACGGTTGGCTACGCGACTTGTGGTATCCACGGACAGGTTTTGAAATTTAATGCAGCGGTTGGCTACGGCTGGGAGTGCGGCAACGATGCGGGCGCAGCCGGTGTCCTCACACAAATCGACACCGGTCCGGGACTCGTCGGTGGACCGATTGTTTCCGCAGGCAGTATTTCGCTCTCTCTCACCGGCGTCGGCGCGGGCTCCTTTGGCACCGCTTCCCAAGTCGCCAACTTCACCGTTGATTCATGGGGTCGTCTATCTGGTGCAGGCAACACCGACATTGCGATTGAACCCAATGCGATCAACGCTCACGGCGCCGTTCTTAACCAAATTCTAAAATGGAATGGTTTTGCGTGGACACCCTCGACTGACGTTGATTCCGGCGGCGACATTCAAGCTATTATCGCCGGCACCGGCTTAACCGGCGGCGGAATCGCAGGCGTGGTTACGGTTAACTTAAACAACACCAGCGTCACCGCAAACTCCTACGGCGCCCCCGATCAAGTCGCCAC
The DNA here is from genome assembly GCA_031392725.1 of Pseudobdellovibrionaceae bacterium. Classification (GTDB taxonomy): domain Bacteria; phylum Bdellovibrionota; class Bdellovibrionia; order Bdellovibrionales; family UBA1609; genus JALHOQ01. The sequence continues at coordinate 730 of JANMVK010000398.1, read as the reverse complement.
ATTCACAGTTGATGCTCAAGGAAGATTAACCGCGGCGGCTTCAACACCGATTGCGATCAATCCCACCCAAATCAATGTGGGCGCGGCCACTCTGAACCAAGTGTTAAAATGGAATGGAACTTCATGGCATCCTTCACCTGACATCGACACCGGCATTACCAATATCACCGGCAATGCACCGGTTCTAGTGTCGGGCAATTCCGCGGCCACCACCATTGGCGTTGACACCGGCGTTCTTACCGGCCAGTTGGTGCAAGTCGGCGCCGGAAATAAGTTGCCGGTGATCGACGGTAGTAATTTAATAGAAGTAGACGCGGCCACTCTCAGGGGCCGTCCCCTATCTTCCTTCGCTCCGACCCCAACACAAGTCTTGGGTTGGAATGGTTCTTCATGGATTCCCGTATCGCCCACCATGGGTACCGTCACTACAGTCTTTACCAATAACGGCATCATCGGCGGCCCGGTTTCCAACTACGGCACAATTTCAGTGGACACAGGCACCACAAATGGAAAAATCATTCAAGTCGGCGCGGGCGACAAGCTCCCCGTTGTTGACGGTAGTAATTTATTTAATCTCAATGCAATTTCGCTAAATGGCATCTCAACCTGGGCCACAGGCTTAACCAGCGGTTATGTCCTTAAATACAACGGCGCAGCTTGGTTGCCGGCACTCGATATTGATTCAGGCGGCGATATTCAAGCGGTGATCGCAGGCACCGGCTTAACCGGT
>JANMVK010000324.1:0-3493 GCA_031392725.1 Pseudobdellovibrionaceae bacterium | reverse complement strand
CTCGCTTCGACGAATTCTTGGGCCAACATCACTGTGTTGACCAACTGAGGCACTCTTCTTTTGCATTTAGAATATCGGACATTAATTACTGGCTGATGCACGTCTTGGCGAGGTTGTTGTACGAGGTGGCGCAGCCGCCGTTGGCATCATAATTTGTGCAGACCGATGAGCTGAAGATGGTCTGGAGTGTGAAACCTGCGGGGCAACTGCATAGCGGAGCTCCTTGGCAGGAAGTTCCGGTCATGTTCTGCATCGGCTCGGTGTCGTTCTGAGTGCCCTGACAAATTCCGCACCACTGTCCCACTCCCGCACCGGCGCCGCCTCCACTGGCTAAGCATTGAACTATAATGCCGCCGGCAACTCTAAGACTCATGCTGCCGATTTTGCGTGGCGCGATTTCCCGCTGCAAACCCACCCCGGGTTCGAAAGTCGCCGTTAATCTTACGTTATAGATCCCATCGCCGGCTTGAGCGGTGGGTCCGTTCTCCAAATAGAACTTTCGCAGGCGCACTCGGTAGTTGGGCAGAGGCAGGCCTTCGGCGAGCACGGTGTTGTTGGGCAGAGTGATGCGGACGGGGAGGCCATCGCCGACTTCATTCCTTGCGGCCAAAACAGGATCAAAAGTCTGTGCGGAGGCGCCGGCGACGCCGATGCCAAAACTTTTGTCACAGGAGGCGGATTCACCAAGAGCCAATTTAGTTTCGGCTATGAGATCATTGATATTGATAATGGCCTCGAGATGACTCTGAGTGCGCGAAATCTCAAACACTAGGGTTGCAAGGCCGACAGTCACGACACTCATGACTCCCAATACGACCATTAATTCAACTAAACTCATTCCTTGGTCGCTGGTTCTGTTAAGCATACTCCCCAATCGTAACATGCAAATGGAAGAAATCTGAAGCTTAACTTGGGCGCGTTCGGATATTGGCAACTCGGTTCGCCATTTTGCGTTTGATCTATTTCGTAAAGAAGCGCTGAATAGTATCAGGAACACCAACATGAAATATCAGCGCTCAACTCACTCTGCAGGCTTTTCGATCACCCAGGCTCTGGTTGCGATCGCCATTGTCTCCACAGCTCTGGTCGGCCTCATGTCCTATTTTGACCTGCAATTGCGAATTCAAAAACAAATGCAATTGAAATTTCAATTGGACAGTTTGCGCAAGCAGATGCTGGGGATTTTGGAATCACCAAATGCCTGGCCAAGAACGATGGCCTCCCCGCTCAACAATCGCGCAGCGGGCCCGGCTCTAGACTGTCTAACCGGCACCCCGTGCACGGTAAATGGCGCGGCCAACGGCATACCCATTTCCAATTTTCCGATTGTCGAAATTCAAGATGGACTAGGAGGCGTCCGGCTCAACAACGCCGCGCCCGGATCTGGATTCAGTACCGATGGAGTGCCTTGCGCAGGTTTTGTCGCTCCACCCGGCGCCGGCAATGATGCCTGCCCCTTGCGAATAAACATATCTTGGACAGCGCTCTGCAGGCCTGTACCGGGCCCGCCCCCCACTACCGATTGCGTGAATCCGGGCGTGCAAATTCTTCTTCAACCGGTTTACAACGGCAGATTAACCATGCCCTACAATCCCGCGCTTTACAGTGCGACTCACATTATTGGCGGTGGTGCCGGCGGAGGCTGTTGGACGCCACAAGGTGGTACATTGGTTGAGACTTGCAATTTAAACGTGTTGATTGGCGGCCCCACCCCCGACCCTGCCTGGAAACTAGATGTGGTGCAGAATTGGCCCAACACCCCAATGGGTCTAAGAATTAAAAACTTCGCCTTAGGTCCCGACGCCGCGAGTGAGCTGATGCTGGAGACGGCGGCGGCCGCCGATGCCTACATCAGGATGGAATCTGCAATCGGTGTGGATTGGTTTGCCGGATTGGACGCGAGCGAGAATGCGTTCAAAATCGGAATGACAACGGGCCCGATAGTGGGTCCCGGTGTCAACGATCTGTTCACCTTAAAGAGCGACGGAAGCGTGGGCATCGGAACCACAACTCCGGATCAAAAATTCGTCGTATTCAACGGCACCACCACCGGAAAATATACGGCCACCGGTTGGACTCATTCATCCGACCTGAGATACAAGCATGACGTCCAGCCGCTGAAAAATATGCTGCAAAACATTGTCCGAATTCGCGGGGTGCATTTCCGGTTTAATTCCGATCCCACCGAAAAATTGCAACTGGGGTTTATCGCCCAGGAACTGGAGACCATTTTTCCCGAGGTTGTGGAAACCGACCGTTCCGGTTACAAATCAGTTGCCTACGCGAACCTGGCGGCCGCATTGGTTGAGGCCGTAAAGGAACTAAATGTAAAAAACCAGGAGCTTAGCGCCGAGCTCGCAGAAATCAAACGCTGGCATTGTGAACAATCGTCAACTGCGCCTTTCTGCAAATGACCGGTTGTGAATCGCTATGAAAATGCGTTAAAAGCGTCTATGACAATTCAAATTCAGGAGGTAGCGTATGAAAAATCTGATTATCTTAGTGGGCCTGCCCTTAATCATTGGCGCTTGCGCGAGCAGCACCAAACAGAACAATGCGATGCTGGAAAAATACCCGGCTTGTTATCATCAAAACCTGAAACTTTCGAATGCTTGCATCAAGAAGAATGAGGCCGGTGAAACGGTCACGGCGCTTCAATTGGAGAACGCGGCCTTCCCGGGTCAGTATAAATAGCTGTGAAAACGTTGGTCGATTAGCCTTCATTCCCTGTATCCGAGGAACTTGAACCGAGGTTATCCGCACGACTCGGCAATCCGTTGAGCATCCAGCTGCCACCGACACACATAAACGACAGAGAGCAACTGCCTTGAGGGAGCGAGACCAGCATACCTGGCGCCGTCCCACCTACTGAACCGACCGGAAACTTTTGAGTGCGGTCGGAACGCGGGTTGAGGTCGGTGGACTTTCCGTCTGGCGACATGACCACGCCAGTGAATCCCCCCAGGCCTGAGGGACCTTCCAAGTTTATTCCTGGTCCACGCACGGGCGACTCGGTGGAGCCTGGGTATCCGCATTCGCCGGCCGTCAACGCCGACGTAGGATCCACGCACGAAACGATTTCATTGGCCGAGTCGACGGCGACGCGGACCAAACCCAGGTTCCGGGGCGGAAGCTCCCGCTGATTCAAACCCTTTGTCGGCTGAAAGCGGCCCACGACACTGGCTTCAAAAATTTTATTGCCAGAGCTGTCGTTGGATTTCAATAAGGCATTGTAGAGATAAAGGTCCACCACCCTTAGGCTGAACGCCTCAAGAGTCGCCCCTCGTTGAACAATTTGGTTTGGAAGAACCGTCAGTCTAAAGGCGCTGCCACCCCTTACCACATCTTGGTTCTCGGCCTGAGTTTGATTAAACGGCAATCTGGCACCGATGGCATTTCGGCACAGCGTGGAATCGCTAAAAATTCGCCGCATCTCCTCACCCAGAACGTTGAGTTCCTGTTTGGATTCGATACGTGCTTGAACATCGGCGGC
>JANMVK010000316.1:0-6564 GCA_031392725.1 Pseudobdellovibrionaceae bacterium | reverse complement strand
AGGCAACCAAGCGGATCAAATTGTGTCATTGCGAGACGGCGAAACTATGGGCGGTGTTCCCATCGTCGACAGCCTAGCCACTCCAGGAGCGCCCGTCCGCCCTATCATCGCTCACGATTCTTGCAATTAAATCCCGTAGGGTAATAGCTAGAGCTCAATGGAGGACCAAAATGAAGCACGTAGGTTTATGTGTTTTAATGTTCACAATGACTCTGCTAACCGCCGCCTGCGGACCCGCCGAATTTGCTAGCGTTACAATAGAGGGTGAAGGAAGTAAAGCCGGAGCCGGGGATCCCACCGTCGCTCCACCGCCTGCATCTGTGGCCGTCACCGATCCGGTGCAAGCCGCGAAACACGAGTGCGGCGACGGCAATCAAAAGAAAACTGAAATTTGCCATGTGCCTGAGGGCAATCCGACCAACCGCCACACACTGTGCCTCCCACCTCCGGCCATCGAGGCGCATCTTCGCGAGCATAATGCCTCGGCGGCGGCAGATGACGAAGATACCCTCGGCGCCTGCAAATAGAGCATTAAAATGACGCTCCGAAAATGATTCGGTTGCCAGGCACCTTTAATTAGGAACGATTAACTTTTGACCCGCCATTACGCGGTGATTGATTTTAATTCTGTTGGCCTGAGCCAATTGTCCCAGCGTAATACCATAGCGCTTGGAAACATCATAAAGAGTCTCTCCGCGCTTCACGACATGCCGGCGCGCCACTTTGGCGGCCATCGCTGCGATGGCGTGACCCTTCACTTTGCGCGGCAATTCCTTTTTCATCATAGCGACGGTGGTTTTGCCTCGGGCGTTCCGGGTGCTTTTGGGGTCCGACCCGCTCGCGGGTTGGACCGGGCGAATCCGGATCTTTTGCCCCTGACGGAGCAAGGACCGGCTGCCAAAAGTATTTAAGCGCAAAATTTCACTCACACTCAGACCGTATCTTTTAGCGATGTGCGAGAGATTATCACCGGGACGAACCACGTGGAATTCCACGTCCCGCGTTTCCAATGCCATCACGGCGCTGCCGCTTTGACCCTTGCCTGAGGGCGTGCGCGCGTCTTCTTCGGTTGCATATTTAATGCCGTCGCCGCCGACATCAGGAACTTTAAGCGAGCGCCCGGGCCGCAGCAGAGTGCGGTTGGAAAGATCGTTTAAGCGGCGCAACTGCGACACCGTGGTGCGGTGGCGTTTGGCGATGGTGGAAAGATTGTCGCCGCGCTTGATGCGGTAGAAAAAGTGTTCGGCTTGCAGAATGCGCGGCTGTGAAGTCACGCTCATGCTCAAAGCGGCAAGCGCATCAGTCGCGCGGCCCACGGGAATCCTGACCACCGTCTCGGTTCCGCGTGAGATCGGCACAAAGTCGGTGCGGAATTTGGGATTCAACAGTTTTAACTCATCGACATCCACGCTCAAGTTGCTGGCCAGTTTGCTAAGCGAGATCGGACTCTGCAAAGCGACGGTGTCGTACGACAACGGATCTTCAAATTGAATTTCGGTAAATCCATATTTGGCCGGATCTTTGGCGATCATGGCCGCCGCGATAAATTTCGGCACGTAATTTTTGGTTTCCTGCGGGAACGAGCGGCGCTGTTTGATCAGCGACCAGAAATCGCGGGTGTAATACTTGGTCACCGCGCGCTTCACGCGGTACTCACCCACATTGTAGGCGGCCATGGACAAATGCCAGCTGCCGAACAGGTTGTGCAAAGCTTTAAAATATTCTGCGGCCGCACGGGTGGATAAAACCGGATCTCTCCGCTCATCAATAAAGGAATCCACGTGCAAACCAAAATATTTACCGGTGCTACGGATAAATTGCCAATAACCGACGGCATTGGCCTTCGAATGAGCGCGCGGCGAGAATCCCGATTCAATCAAAGCGATGTACACCAGCTCTTCGGGCAGGCCGTTTTCGCGCAACACGTTTTTCATCATGGGCAAATAGCGGCCGGAGCGCTCCAGGTACTGCTGCATATAATTGCGGCCTTTGCCGGTGAAATACTTCACCCACTTCTGCACCATTTCATTGTCGTCCATGGCGATTTCGCCATAAGCGCTCTTGTAGGGCAGCTCGACGTTCTTCTCAACGTCTTCCGAAGACACTTCGTTTTCTTTGATGGTGGCTCGGCTAGCCTCTTCGACAGCGCTGCCTTCAAGATTTTCCGGCACGGGGCCCTTGCTATCAGCCTTATGTTTCGTAGTCGCACAAGCTGTAACTAACACGAGGCTGGACACCAAAAGTGCCCTGAACATTACGGTCATCAACGTTCTCCTTCTGTGGGTACGCCGTTACTTTCCTGTAATCCATGCGTCACCCGATACACTAATGCCGAGGTGACGCGTGGTTTACAGGAAAGTAACGGCGCACCCACAGACTATCGCGCCGCTGCTTTTGCGTCCACCCACATCGGTTCGGTAAGAGTGAGTTTGGACCCGTCTAACAGCTGGTAGACCATCCAATTTCGTAGAATCGATTTGACATAAAAACTAGTTTCTTCCCACGGTAATTCATCCAGCCATACCTCGACCTCGGGAGATGACGAAGCCGCGCTCTCCAACGGACTTAGGTCCTTGCGCGCGCTCAACCAACGGCGAAGTCGCGTCGGTCCGGCGTTGTACGCCGCCAATGCCAGCGGCACGTTACCATTAAACTGGCGGATTAACCGCGCTAAATAATAGGTTCCGATTTTAATGTTTACGTCGGGCATCAGCAGCGACTCCGTGCCTTGATAATCTTTAATGCGCAAATCCTTGGCGAGCTCCGCGCCGGTGGTGGGCAGAATTTGCATCAGTCCGTGCGCATTGGCCGGACTCTTGGTGTCTGGGCGGAATGAACTTTCCTGACGGATTAAGGATCGGATCCAATTGGCCTGCACACCCGTGGATTTACTTTCCTTGTCAACCCACGGCGAATACTCCTCGGGAAAAACAATTTTTAATACCGGAATTTGCGCCAGCAGCGGATCCTCTTCAATGGCCTTGCTGATATCCTGAATGGCTAAATCATAACGCATGGTCAAGGCCCAGAGTTTGGCACGGATTAATCTCTCTTCATTACTTTGCGCATCGGGCAAAGCATCCAATTCTTTTTCCGCCTCTTTAAACCAGCCAGCCTTTAGCAAAATTAAAAACCGCTCCCACGCTAAACGCTCGCCCTCGAGCAAACGCAAATCAGTTTTCACCGCGGCGGTACCAGTGGTCAGTTTCACCTCGTTGCCGTTCAGTTCGGCCTGCGCGCGCAAACCGTAATAGGAGAACGGATATTTATTGGCCAACGCTTGGGCGTAGGGGGCCGCTTTTGTGGGATCCAATTTCTGTTGGGCGCGCCACTGCCAGTGCAACGAGCGGTACTCAAAATCGGTTCCCGAGTTCAGCGCGAGCACGCGCTCAAAATAAGTGCTGGCCTGTGAATAGCGTTTGCGCCGGAACTCCAAAAGTCCGAGCCGGAACGCGCCTTCGGCCGCTTCCATAGTTCCGCCATGAAGCTTAACTAGTTTTTCAAAATGCCCTTGCGCCTCGCCATACTCCCCGCTCGCCACCCCGGCTTTGCCCGCGAGCAGCAGAACTTTGGTGGCTTCGACCTGGCCATTGTATTTCTCATAACTTTTTTCCGCCAGAGAGAGCGCATCGAGATAATTTCCGCGCGCGTAAGCGTTGTTGGCCCAGCGGCTCAAGCGGCCGGCGTCGGCCTTTTGCATTTCCTTAACGATGCTCGCGCGCACGTTGCGGAATTTTTCGTCGGTGCGGTGGGCGAGAGTGAGGTAAACATCGAGCACCATATCGGCAGCTTCCATGGAACGCCGGCTGCCGGGAAATTTCTGCAGCAGCTGAATGGCGTCTTCCACGGCCGAAACGTAATCTTGCGAATCGTAAGCGCGGTTCATTCGGGTGGTCAGGTCCCTTTCCTCTTCGCTGATGCCCAAATCATCGCTTTTCTTCTGTAAGGGAGGCGCGGCGCTGACCGGTTCCTTTTTCTTAAGCAAAGAAGATCGGATCGAATCCACCCGCGTGCGGATCTCGGCGCTGTCCTTTTCGCTTAACGAGCGGGTGAGAAAATCCTGCGCCGCCATCAGATTCTGTTCGATAAACGCCAATTCTCCCGCCCAGCGATAAGTGTTGGCCCGCTCTTCAAGCGACATCCAATTTTGCACTTGTGCCAGCTTGTCGATGGTCTTCCACGCGCCGGCGCGGTCGGTTTTGGATTGCGCTTCGGCCAGCATCAGCAGTGAGCCCACATATTGGGCGCGAAGTTGTGAGCTGGAGGGCCCGGTGAGAAGCCAGCGCGGCTGCGCATCCAGTTTGGCCACCGCGGAGGCCAAGGCGGGAGCCGAAACTTTTCCGGCTTTGTCCTTGATCTGCGCGCATTGCAATTGATTGAGCACCAGCCATGGGCCCAGGCTTTTGCCGAGCGGATAACTTTTTTCCAAAGCGGAGATGCAGGCCGCGCGATCCTTGGCGAATAGGCCTTTTTTCGCATCCACCATCAATTGGGTCAGCGCTGAACCTTTGACTTTCACTTTGCTGTCATACATCCAGCGCGGCGCCTCGATGGTTTGGTCGAGCGACAAATTCACCACGGTGATGCCGGCGCCCCAACTGAACTGGGCCATTAAACCCCAAATGGTGAACAAGATTAATTTATGCACTTATATCTCCGCCAGCTCAATAGCCCTTAACAGAACCTTTTCCAACTGTTCAATCAATTTCTGCACTCTGGATTTTTCAGTCAATTCCGCGATGACTTTCTCAGGAGCGAAGCTAAGCGCTTCACACTGGGTGAGAACGTCTTTAAGCTGCGCCGACAATTCCGTGCGCAACGAGGGCGGCGTGTACTCAAGCAATTTTTCCAAATCCTGATTGGCTCCGCCCTGCTCGGACAGCTGGCCTAAGATAAAATAAATTGCGTTGGTGGCCTCGGCGCCCATGGTCCGCCACTGGCTTTGCGCGGCCAGCTCGCGCACTTTTTTCAGGCGCCGCTTAAGAGAAATTCCCAGGCTGGCTTTCTTCGGTTTACGGCGGAATTTGGTCCAGCTCTGCTGCGCTAAAAATCCCAGCACGCCGAGATAAAGTAAAATAGTAAACAGCGGCGCCGCGGTGGAAGCCAATACTCCATCGCCGAGATCGGTCGCCAGCACCGGCAATTGCGGGCCCTCGGGTGATGACGGTCCGGCCGCCGGGCCACCGCCCGCCTGCGGATTGGCCGGCCCACCACCGCCGCCTTGGCCGGTCACGTTCAAGCGCAGCGGCTGCGAGGAGACATTGGCGAATTTTTTCGCTTCCGTATCAAAGGTGGCAATACTGACCGCGGGAATTTCAAACACACCCGGCTCGCGCGGAATGATCAGCACTTCAAATTCCTTAAAGCTGGATCCGTCTTTCAGATATTTCGCCTGTGATTTCTGGTCATGCAGTTCAAACGTCGGCGGCAATTCCAATTTCGGCAGTTCGATTAATTTGGCGTTGCCCTGCCCCTCGATTCTCACTCGCAAAGTCACCGGTTGATTGGTTGTGCCGGTGAGCGGTTCAAACTGGGCGATTAGGCGAAAGCGCCCGACCGCCCCGGTAAATTGGCTCGGCCGGCCCTCAGCCGGGACATCCAACACTTCAATTTCGATCGGCTTACTGGCTTTGGTGAATTGATAAGGCCGCCCGAATCCAAAGTTACTTGGCGTCAGCACCGTGCACTTGGCTTTGTAGGAATCAATCAGCGCCTTACCGGGCTTGATGGGAAACAGCGCATAGGACACGAGCAGCGCGCGTTGAAAAGCCACGCCATTGACCACCACTTGTTCAAAATTCAAGCGCGTGGCCATTTCCAGATCTTCTTTCCAAAATCCTTTGAGATCGGGATATTTCAAGGTGTCGATATCGCGGATCTGCCCGCGTGTGTACAGGTAGAAATTGGCCACGATCTGTTCGCCCACGTAAACTTTGGTTTTATCGGCCACGGCCTGCACATAAAATGCGTCGTCCGGATTGACCGGTGGCTGGGCGCCGAGATTTTGGCCCGGAGGCGCGTTGGGGCGCAGACGCCGCTGCAACATTTGATTGAACAGTTCTTCCATGTCGTCGAGCTGGTCGAAAGCGTCGGGCTGCTGCTGGCCGCGGGCCTGCGGCGGAACTTTGCGCTCGCCACTCACCGCGATTTTGACCGGCTGGGTGCTATAGGACTTGCCGTCCACATTCACGGTCATGGCCGGAATGACCAACTCGCCCTTGCGGTTGACCGAGAGTAAATAGGTAAAGTTGCGCGACTGCTCGGTGATAAAACGGCCGTTTTCAAACGAACTGCGCGTTTCCACGCCGGAGGATGTGTTGATCAGGTCAAAACCTTCCATGCCTTGTAGACGGGGCTCGTCCACTTGCACGCTGTTTTTAGCCGCGACGCTGATCGTGTAATTAATCACATCGCCGATGCCCACTTGATTGCGGTCGACCGTGGCGGTCACGCTCACATCTTGGGCTGAGGCGGCGTGGGCCCACCAAAATAAAAATGACAGCGCCAACATGCGTTTCATTACCAGTCCTTCGCTTTCGGCATTTCACGGGCGCCCTTTTCATA
>JANMVK010000527.1:0-3151 GCA_031392725.1 Pseudobdellovibrionaceae bacterium | reverse complement strand
CGTTCGAGGTGTGCCGCCCTGGGACTCCAATCGAGCAAGCCTTGGTGGAGCAGGGGCTTTCGCATTTGCCGATGGCCGCCAACAATTATGTTTCACCAAAAACCTCCATGCAATTGCACCGGGAACTGAAAGAGCGCGGCGCCAAAGCCATTTTCCTACATTCCATGAAGGACATTTGGCTGGTGACCCCCGCGCTGATCGGGCTAAAGGACATTAAGTTGATTGGCTTTGCGCGGATGTTTTTTAAGGATATTTCCAAAAAAGATGTGGGCCACACGTTGATGTACTCGCGCTTGAATCAAATGATCGCGCTCAGTGATATCCAAAAGCAGCATTTAAAAAACTGCCTGCCGATCCCTGAGGATAAATTCGTGGTGATTCCCAACGGCGTCGACACCAAAAAGTTCCAGCCGCGCCCGCGCCGCGCCGACATCCGCGCGTCGTGGGGTGTGAATGAACAGCAAATCTTATTCGGGCTGATCGGCCGCCTCGACAAACAAAAGGGCTCACTGGAATTTGTCGACGCCGCCAGCGAGGTGCTGAAACATCACCCGCACGCGCGTTTCGTAATGGTCGGCGGCAACACGCTGGGTGAGAGTGAAATTGATGCCGACGTGAAGCGCCGGCTTAAGGACCTCAATCTCGACGGCAAAGTAATTCTCACGGATTTTAGATCCGATATTCCCGACGTGATGAACGCGCTCGATGTGTTCGTGATGCCGTCTTACGAGGAGAACTTCGCCAATGTTATGCTCGAGGCCCTAGCCTCAGGCCTGGCCTGCATCGGCACGGACTCCGGCGGCACGCCTGAGATTCTCGACTTCGGAAAAACTGGAAAACTGTGTGAACCCAAATCCCACCGTTCGCTGGCGGCCGCCATGGACGGAATGATCCGCCACAATGAAGTGCGCCGCACTCTTGGCGAGCGGGCTCGGGAGAAGGCGTTGCGCGAGTATGATATGACCGGGGTGTTTCGGCGGATTGAGGATTTGGTTAATTAAAATAAAGTCCGTCCAAAAATTAAAAAGCATCCCTTTCGGGATGCTCTTGAACAGTGGTTTTATTGGCGACTTCGGAACCGGATTGGCTCCGCGAGTTAAGGACGAGCCTCTCGGCGAGAAGCGTTTTGGATCTTGCGTTTGTTTTTGCGCAGACGCATTTTCGCAACGGCTTTCGCGCGAACGCGCTCTTCAGTTTTGTCTTCCTTCGGTTTGCCCTTCACCGTAGTTTCATCAGTGGCTTTAGCGGGTTCGTAGTCGACAAATTCCAGGAACGCCATATCGGCTTGATCACCGGCACGGGCACCCAAACGCACAATGCGGGTGTAACCGCCGGGACGTTTAGCAAAACGCTTTTTCAAATCGCCGGTCAAAATCTCAACCACATTGTCATTGGGATAACGGGAAAGCAGCAAACGGCGCGCGGCCAAATCGCCGACCTTGCCGATTGTTACAGCCTTTTCCACATGACGGCGAATTTCTTTGCAACGGTCCACGGTCGTTTTAATACGGCCGTGCTCAACCAGAGAATAAACCAAACCGCGGAGCAGCGCTTTGCGCGGGCCCGGACGGCGGTGAAAGCTATGTCGTTTCGACCTGTGTCTCATCTCTTATCTCCTACTGAGGTGTGCCGTTACCGCGGTTAGCGGCGCTACCAGCGGCGCCTGCAGCGGCAGCTGCAGCGGCAGCTGCAGCAGTGGCGGCCACGGCAGCGGGTCCTGCCGGCTTAATCGGGTTGTTCGGATCCCAGCCTTGCGGCGGCCATCCGTCAACTTTCATACCCAGCGAGAGTCCCATGTTCGACAAAATTTCCTTAATTTCATTCAGAGATTTACGGCCGAAGTTTTTGGTCTTCAGCATTTCCGCTTCTGTCTTGCTCACCAATTCGCCGATGTAGCGAATATTGGCGTTCTTCAGACAGTTGGCCGAACGAACCGAGAGTTCCAAATCGTCAACCGAGCGGAACAGGTTCTCATTGAACTGGGGCGAACGTGTATCTTCTTCTTCCGCCACCGGCTCCATGTTTTCGTCAAAGGTCAGGAAAATCTGAAGTTGTTCCTTCAGAATCTTCGAACCCAAAGCGACAGACTCTTCCGGCTTCAATGATCCGTCAGTCCAAACTTCTAAAGTTAAAGCATCATAGTCCGTGCGCTGACCGACGCGGGCGGCGTTGACCATGTAGTTCACGCGGCGGATCGGGCTGTGGAGAGAATCCACGGCCACGTAGCCAACGGGCAAATCTTTGCCACGGCCTTCGGCTTCGATGTAACCGCGGCCGAAAGTGATGATCAGTTCCGCTTCGAACCGGGCGTCTTTGCCAAGAGTGGCGATATGCTGATCGGGATTCAAAATCTCAATGCCATCGATCAACTGGATATCGCCGGCGGTGACTTTGCCGGGACCGGTTTTCGAAATGCGCAGAGTTTTGGTTTCCGGATCATGCTGGCGGAAGCGAACTTCCTTCAAATTTAAAATAATGTCCGTCACATCTTCCAATACGTCGGGAAGAGTGGAGAACTCATGCAACACACCTTCGAACTTCACAGCCGAAACAGCCGAACCCATCATCGAGCTCAACAAAACGCGGCGTAAAGAATTCCCCAGCGTTACGCCGAAGCCCCTCTCCAGCGGCCGGATATGGAATTTTCCATAGCGGGGCGTGAGTGACTCGCGCTCAACTTCAAAACCTTTCGGCTTAATCAGTTCGCGCCAGAATTTGTAATAGTGCGGTTGCATTGCCAATTGTCCCATTAACTCTCCCGTTTTTTAAAAATCCAAATACCAAAAAACAAAGCGTCCGCTACGCGGACGCGCAATATTAAATACGTCTGCGTTTAGGCGGTCGGCATCCATTGTGCGGAATCGGCGTCAAATCTTTCAAAGTGGTAACCCGAAAGCCAAGAGCTGAAAGAGCGCGGATCGCCGGCTCACGGCCAGCACCAGGTCCCCGAACCACAACGTCGATGGTTTTCATTCCGGCTTCCAAGGCTTTTTTACCGGCGTCTTCAGCGGCCATCTGAGCCGCGAAAGGAGTGCCTTTACGGCTGCCCTTGAAGCCCTGCATTCCCGCGCTCGACCAAGCCACCGTGTTGCCGTTCAAGTCGGTGAAAGTGACGATGGTGTTGCCAAAGCCCGATTGAATAAAACAACGG
>JANMVK010000284.1:0-3721 GCA_031392725.1 Pseudobdellovibrionaceae bacterium | reverse complement strand
CCAAAGGCACTTTGCTAACTTACTACCAACAGCAGTTGGATCTCGCGGGCTACACTAAATTTTTAAGTGAGTATGCGCGGCGGTTGCTGGTTGTGACTGGCGAGGGCGCTTACCTCTATCCCTTCAAACGAATCTTTATCGTCGCCAGAAAAAAATAAAAAATAGGTTAATCCCAAAACGCGCGGGTGAGTTTATCACAACTGTGTTGGGCGTACATATGGCGCGCCTGAACGTGAATGGCTTCATCAGCGGCCGGCCAATCGCAGGCGATCATTACATGTTTTTGTGAGGAGATATCGGCGGCGGCCCACTGTACTGGGAATCCCGAGGGCAACGCCACGGTTCCCTCAGGCGTAAATACCAAAATTCGTTCTTTTGGGTGAAAAGCGCTGCGCTTGCGGAGCTGTTCTAAAATTTCCTTCCACGCCGGTGTCTGCGTGACATCGACAGTGAGTTCCCAATGAGTGGGCGCTTCAACCTCGAGTTCTTTCAGTGTACGTTTCAACGCCATCACTTCGCGCGATAAACCTAAGGCTTCCAAATGATCGCGCAAGGTCTGCGTAAACCACAACGCCAACGCCGCGCTGTCTTCTCCGTAGGGTGCTAACGCCAACGGCATGCTCTGTCCCTCGCGCAGGCGGCGCAGGACTTCGAGTTTGGCCTTCATGCCGGCTTTGTCATAGACCCGCCACAGAGCCGACGCCAGCAGTGGCCGGTAGCCCCACACTCGCGAATGCAAATCATCCGAAGTGGGAACGCTTTCATTACAACCGCGCTCATGCGCGATCGAGCGCAAGGGACCTTTGCAATACTGTTCGAAACTGGGAGCCGTGGTGGGAAAGCGCACATCACGCAACAGCGATTCACTCCACGAGTGCACCGGAAACAGCGCCAGCGATAAGAAATCCGCGGCCACTTCAAGCTCAAAGTTATTGGGATAGGCTGTTGGCACTTGGCTATTGAGAATTCCCATAATTAAAGCCCGGCGCAATTGCTGAGGATTTTCGAGCCAGCCGCGGCCGAGACGCAGATACCGGCGGCCGATTTCAAAAAACTGGGGCGCCTCTTCAACGATTTCCACCGTGAGCGGCGGCCTTAAAGCGGGAAAGACCGAGGCCAATTCCTCGGCAATTTCAAGCGAGCGGATTTTACTTTGGGTGGCGTAACTCAACGGCGCGTAGAGCGAGCTGAGATTGAGCCGGCTCTCATAACGGCAGTTATAAATGCGCTGATTGTCGACCATTACGAGGGCGAGGAAGGACGAGTTGACGCAATCGGTACGCACTTGCGTGCTCCGATGCACCACCCAGCAAAGGAGTACAACGGACACCACCGTCAATCCCCGCGCAAACCATTCCATCTCTTCTACCACCACTCTTGAATGTATCTTCCCCTCCTACATAAGCGAAAATCAGGCCTGGTTATAAGACGTTCACGACCATTCAACGGGTTAGCATAAAGGAGTATTTACAGGAGTGTCGAGAGTTTGACCGGCACCCAAGGGGATTTCGAGATGGCGGACACGACACCTGATTTGCGTGGTACGCAATTCGCAATTCGCATTCAGGGATGCACGTCTTCGAAAGGACTTCGATTATGAAATTTTATTTGCCCTATACCGTGATGTTATTAGTGGTTTTCCTGATCAACGCCGCGATCAACGCCTAAGAGAGCGTTTTCGGCAACCCGGCCTCGCTGGTACGCGAGGGCAGCTTGTGCCCGATCAGATTCTGCATCACGCCTGAATATTCCAACAATTTGTTGAGGTCCACTCCGGTCTTAAAACCCATGCCTTGGAGCATGTACAAGAGATCATCAGTGGCTAAATTTCCGCTAGCTCCGCGCGCGTAGGGGCAGCCGCCCAATCCGCCATAGCTTGAATCAAAAATTCTAATTCCCGCAAGTAGTGAAGCCATCACATTGGCCAGCGCCGTTCCGCGTGTGTCGTGAAAGTGCATAGCTATTTTTTTTACCGGAACTTTACGCTTCAGCTTCGCCAACAGTGACTTGACCTGGGCCGGGTTGGCCACGCCGATTGTATCCCCAATCACCACCTCATAAACGCCAAGTTTTATGTAACGTTGCGCGAGCTCAATCACTTTGGTTTCAGAGACTTTGCCTTCGTACGGGCAACCAAACGCGACACTAAGGTAACCGCGGACTTTACGTTTATTTTTTTTAGCCATATCCGTGACCTGCTTAAACCGAGTCAGGCTCTCATCAATGGTGCAGTTGATATTTTTTTTCGAAAACGATTCGCTGCACGCGCCAAAGATGGCGATCTCCTGAATGGGAGTCTCAAGCGCGGCTTCCATTCCCTGAACATTTGGCACCAACGCGGAAAAGCGGATGTCCTTAGGAAATTCGTTTTTGCGGCGGTAAAGTTCGTTGATCAATTCCCGGCTGCCCGCCATCTGCGGAACCCATTTTGGTGAAACAAACGCGCCCACCTCAATCCGTTTCAAACCGGCGGCCGCCAAATGTTTGATAAAAGCGAAACGCTGTTCACTGGTGAGAATTTTCTCTTCGTTTTGCAGTCCATCGCGTGGACCGACTTCCACAACCGAAACGCTTTGGCTCATACTTCCGCCAATCGCACTAGAACTTCGCCTAAGCCCACTTGCATTCCCGGCTTGACGTTCACTTCGCTGACTTTGCCGTCGCGGTCGGCTTCCAATGTGTATTCCATTTTCATAGCCTCCATCACCACGAGCGCTTGGCCTTTGTTTACCGATTCGTCCTTCTTCACCGAGACGCGAGTCACTTTACCCGGCATCGGCGCGCAGATCACGCCGGGATGGCTTTTGGCGCGGTTTTCCGCACGGCGTGAACTGCCCGCAAGGTCAATCACGTGAGTGGCGCCCTGCCAATGGAACCACATGCGTCCTTGATACTTCAACGCGGGAACACGGACTTTTTTACCGGCAAATTCCAATTCGATAATTTTCACAAGCCGCCCCGCCACGTGTGCGACCAGGGATTACCCTCGGTGGCGCCCGCGCCACCGGAGTCGGCCAATTGCGCGGCCACGATTTGAATTACTTTTTGTTCGCTCGCTGAAAATTCTGGCCTAGCTAAACCCTTGCTAAAATTAGTTTCAAAAAAGCGCGTGGTCATTTTGCCGGTCAGAAAATCTTCATGCGATAAAATTTCCTGCAGCAGCGGAATATTAGTTTGCACGCCGAACACAATGGTCTCGCTCAAAGTGCGTTTCATTTTCTGAATCGCGCGAATCCTGGATTCATCCCACACGATCACCTTGGCCATCATCGGATCGTAGTGGCTGGTCACTTCATCGCCGGCTTCAAAGCCCGCCTCGAAGCGGCGCCCCGGGGCGTGCGGCCAATGCGCGGCCAAAAGTTTCCCGGTGCTGGGAATTCCGCCCTGATAAGGATCTTCGGCGTAAAGCCGGCATTCGATCGCGTGGCCGTGCGGTTTCATATCTTTGGGCCAATTGAGCGGCTGCCCCATGGCCGTGACGATTTGCGCTTTTACCAAATCCACGCCCATCACCATTTCGGTTACCGGATGTTCCACCTGCAGGCGCGTGTTCATTTCCATAAAATAAAATTTGCCGTCCTGAAGCAGGAACTCAACCGTTCCGGCATTCATATAACCGGCGCGCTCAGTCAAATCGCGGGCCGCCGTGCAAATTTTCAGGCGCAACTCAGCGTCGAGTGGCGATCACCAGCAAGACGTGGATGAAGCCACCCAGCGTGTA
>JANMVK010000199.1:0-2526 GCA_031392725.1 Pseudobdellovibrionaceae bacterium | reverse complement strand
GTATCCATTGGCTACAAAAAAGGCAAGGACGACCTTATTAAGCTGCTGAACCTGGAGGTGGAAGCCCAAGGCTCACTGTTTGAGCAGTTTTTCACTTCGGAGAATGACTACGATTTCCCGCGAGTGTGGGAAGAAATCGATTTTGAGGGGAAGAAGATTTACATCCAATACTCCACAGACAATTCGGAGCTGGAGTCGAAAGCCAATGCCTTATTGGGCGTTAAAGAAGGCGAAGAAATGCTCGGCGGGGAATGGGAAGATTTAGAAACGCCGGAGATGATTAAAGCGAAGTTAGGCCTGGCGGATGCGGATGTTTCGGATTTACCTGATGATGACGATGATTTTGAGAAGGACATTAAGTCGGTCAAGCGCCGTCCGGCGCCCGGCAAAAAACACTAAGCTTGCGGGAACTCTGTTTATACAGAGTTAATAAACAAAATTTATTGTTTCCGCAGCGGAAGCGATCTGCGTCAGATCGCCTGGCTTTGATGCGCTGTAGTTAATTACTGGTCCCGGGACCAGTAAATTCAGGTTAGCGTCACCAATCAGAATCCAGAAACTATTCCGGACCCCTGATTTCTCTAGAAATCTTCCTCTGACTCGCGAGTCGCGGGTTCCATGCCACGAACCTCATCGATGTAAGTCTGTGCTTCTTCCTCGAGATCGTTCTCCATTGCTGATTCGTCGATTTCCAGCTCTTGGATGGCGCCCAGGAATTCTTTTTCGCTGCGCAGATCTTTGCGTAACATATCAAGGAATTTATCGGGGTAACGGGCTGTCAGCTCCTCGATGTAACGCTCGAGCTTGCCTTCGGTAAGAATTTTTTTGCGAATTTGGATTTTCTTCCAGTGCAGCAGGTAGTGGAAACGGCAATAGGTGTCGACGACGGCGAGTTGATCGCAATCGCGAACCCGGCAAAAACGCCGGCCTTCCGCATCGGTCAGAATCATTTCTTCAGGTTCTTCTTCAACTTCAACAGCGGGAATTTCGATTTCAACCTTAGCGGCCTTTGCGGCTTTGGCTCCGAGCTTTTTGGCCAATTTTTCAGCCACTTTATCCGGAATTGGCGCTTTGCCTTTTACGGCTTTCGCGGCCTTGGCAGGCTTAACCGGCTCGGCGGCCTTTTTAGCCAAAACCTGTTTAACGGGTGCAGCGGCCTTCTTCGGCGGCAGGGCAGCGGCCTTTTTAGCCACCACAGCTGGTTTCTTAGCGGAGGGCTTAGCCACTGCGGGCCTTGCCAGCAGCTTTTTCACCATCTTTTTAGCCGCGGCTTTTAGGCCGGACTTTTTCTTAGGGGCAGGAGTCTTTTTCTTCGCGGGTTTTTTAACAGGTTTTTTAGCCATATCGGCGAAATTGAAGGATTTTGCTCCCCTGGTCAAGGGATTACTGTTTGAACACAATAGGCCCGGATTGAGTGCGCACAAAGACTTGGCCAAAGGGTTTCTCGCCGACCTTAAACTCAGCCACTTTGCGCCCTTCCGCATCCAGTTTGGTTTGAACCTTGGGCCCGCCGATTTCCCCGCGTTCCGAGGTTAAAAACACTTTCGCGCCGCCGGAGCGCCATTGGACCGAGACGGCCCCGCTTTCGCTTTTGATTTCAGTTTCCAAATCGTGCGTTGCGCGCAGTTCCCATTGAGTGCTCACTCCTTGAGCGGTCAGCTTGCCTGAACAGCGGTCGATTTTGGCTTTGCCGCCCTCCATTTTGACGGTCCACTGCCCCTGACACTCGCTGATCTTCAACTCATTGTCGTTGAGATCCAATTGGCCGCCACCCGTGACATTGGCTAAACTCACCGCTCCCGACACCCAGCTTAACTTTAATGGCCCGGTCAATTGTTCAATGGTCACGCGGCCGGATTCGCCCTTGATGGTGAGATTCCCCGCAAGCTTTTCGACCGACACATCACCTTCACCGGTCTGCAGAGTGTATTTGCCGATGCCGCCTTTGACCTTGAGATTGCCTTTAATATGGGACGACTCAACCGGCGCCGTCCAATCGATATACTCCAAGTCGCCTTCGCGCCAACTGACCACCGTCGCCACCGGGGGGCCCGAAATCTCCACATCAAATTCCGGCCACAGATCTTGTTTCACCAGTTTGCGCCACTGAGCGCCATAGGCCACGCTAGAGACTTCAAAGTAAAGAGTGTTGCCCCGGCGGTCCACCGCGAGGGACCAATCGTCATATTTTTTGCCTTTGCTGTGCTTAACTCTAAGGCGGAAGGATTTGGTGGAATTGCCTTTTAATTTTATTTGCCCTCTGACGCCGCTGATCTGAATGCTTTCGACTCCCGCCGCCAATATTCTTTGTTCTGGATAAGCGTACTTCTCACCATTAGCGAAAAATCCAAAAAGCAGTGCAAGCGTGATTCCCATAGCCCATCTCAATGTGGTTTAACATGCTTGACAACCGCTTTTTGGGTTCACGACAATGCGCCCATCAACCATAGGAAAAAGGACCATATGAACACATTTATTTTGAGCGCCAGACGAACCCCTGTTGGAACTTTTCAAGGAGCCTTCTCC
>JANMVK010000160.1:0-3239 GCA_031392725.1 Pseudobdellovibrionaceae bacterium | reverse complement strand
CAACAGTACCGTTACCTCGGCGAAGTGGCGCTGGCTCCGGACGCCTTTCAAGTTTTGAAAACCGCTAAAAACGGCTTCCGCCAATTCAAGACGCTGATTCAGCTCGGGCCCGAAGGCAACGTCGACACCTACACTTTTAACGGAACCAAGTTTATCGTCACCGCCCGCAAGATTTTAAAAGGCGACAACGTCGATCCAGAATTCAAACCCACCGCCGTGGAGCTGCAGGATTCAGGTCCCACCATGACGTGGGATCCCTAATTCTCACCTAAAAAACGCCGGGCATTTTTAACCAGGTGCCCGACCGCTTCATTGTGCAGTTTGGAATAATACGGCTGCTCAAAATAATGTAACATCACCGGCCGCTGATACTTCTTAAAACCCTTTACCAGTTTCACCTTCGAATTTCCCTCAATCAGATGCTTGGACATCACCGCGCGCCCAAGACCCAGCTCCACACCTGTAATAATCCCGTAAACATCACCCATAAAAGAGCGCCGCCATTTTTTTGGAGCGTGGCTCTGTTCACTAAAAAAATTCTCAGTGGCGGTGTCGGAGGGATCGTGATCCAGATACAAATCCTCGGGCGATTCAAATTTCGCGCTTTCAATTACCACATACTCCTCTTGGCCCAGCATGTGTTCAAGGATGCCCTTCTTTCCTAATTTATAATCCAACACCACAAAATCTGCCTCGGCATTGCGGAGCACGGTCACCAACTGGCTGACTTCATAGCTCCGGAACTCACAATGGATTTTGGAGTTGCCGCGCAGAAAAGGCGCAAGCGAAGGCACCACCACGGACCGCAAGACCGATGAATACCCCGCCACCCGCAGTGAACCCCCGAGTTGGTGCGTTGAGGACTTCAACTGGCTCAATACCTCTTGCTCCAACGAATAGGTCACCTGGCAGTGGCGCAGCAGCGTCTCCCCCGAAGGAGTCAGGACCGGCCCCGAGGGATCGCGGATCAACAGGGTCACTTCCAGGTCATCCTCGAGATTGGCGATGCGCTGGCTAAGGGCGGACTGGGTGACCCCTAAAGCGTCCGCCGCCTTGGAAAAGCTGCGCCGGATGGCGGTTTCATAGAAGGCTTCGAGCTGGTGCGAGGTGATTTTCATGCACTATTAATAATATTAAACACTATTTAAAATCAATTAATTTTTCTTTTAGTGCAAAATCCTCTAATAATCAGCCAACAAAACACCCGGCGACCCACATACGGGCCGGCCAACAAAGGATTTTAAAATGAAACTGTTAAAGGGACTCACAATCGCAATACTGCTGGCGGCCACCACGGCTCAGGCCGATATGCCCGCCACCCACGGCATGCTGATCTTTGGCAACAAGGTGACCTATGCCTCGCATCTGCCCATGTTCCATCATCCGCATGATTATCAGGTGGTAATGAAAGTTAGCTTCGCCGTTATTCCTCAGGATGTGGCGCTGGCCTACCAAGCGTTGAAAGACAAAGGCGAAACGCTGTTCACCATCGCCCCCGAACTTATGGATCTCACCAAAGTGATGAACGGCACGATCCCGCAATTCAAAGCCGGCCTGTTTCAAGGGCATTTTGAACGAGGCGGCAAAAAGCTTGGCAATGTAACCGTGAAAGTTGAGAAGTTCGTGGTCAACACGAAACTCGATCCGGGGGCGCCGGAGGTCAAAGACTTTATTGTGTTCGGCGAACAAAGCGAATACTTCGCGGCTCATGTGATCAATGGCAAACCCAGCTTTGATGCGATCCTAATGGTTAAACAGCCGGTTAACGTTAAGGTTGTCTCTTGCCGCTCGGAAGACTGTGGAACCGTGATCGTGCCACTTGATGACGCTCAACTACCCGTCACGATTCCGTATGCTTTCATCGATCAAAAGATCCCATCTGCGGGTCAACAATTGGGCTTCCTGTCGGGGAATATCGCCGGCGTGTTGCAAGTGATTTATGCTGAAGAAAATGAATTGGCTAATTAATTACTGGCAGGTGATGGGCGCGTCGTCCATGGACCATTCGCCGTCGGTGCCTTTGTAGCGAATGGAAACCTTGCCGGCATTCACCACCACACTCACGCTGGATTGGCCGCGGGTGGAGTTCACCTTAAAGCTGGGCTGTGCGCCACTTTTGGTGTGTTCGGAAAGATCAGACGCTCGGAAAGCGAAGTCAGTATTCATCGAGAAACCAGGCTGGCCCAACTTAGCGTGAAGGCCGCCCGTGGCGGCCGCCGCATTGGTGATAACCATATAGAACCGGACTCCGCCTTGATTGTAGTTGCAACTCACGGAAGCGTGTGAGGATGCGGAAAAGGCCAAGACTAGGAACAAAATCAGTTTATACATGCCCTCTTTAACCACACCTGGTGAATTTTCCGCAAGAATTCCCATAGCTCAATGAAACCATTATATTAACTGTCCACAACCTAGACGAAAATACCGGTGCCTTCCCACCCAGAAATGGTTACCATTTTAGTATGTGGATTGTGATTCTAAGTCTGATCGGTTCTGTGGCCATGGCGGCCCCTAAAAATCCGCCCGAGCGCCTGGTCAAAGCGCCCAAGCCTTTCGATTGCAAATCGACCGAGGGTTTAATGGGCCTCAAAGCTCTCTATCTCTGCCAATCCAAAGATCAATACGGCATGTGCGGAAGCCTTGCCGGTTATTTGGCCGGAAGGCCCGTCACCGCCCAAGCAGCAGTGGCAGCGCAAACCTTGATCCGCCAAGCCGCCACCACACAACTTGAACCCGTGTCAGACACCTCTCTGTCGAGTCTCAGATCCATGGCCTCCGGGCAATGGTGGCGGGTCGTGTGGGACAACTCCCCCATTCCCGTGCCAGCCGTAGGCTTAGCCATGAGAGCCATAACCATGATGATCGGCTTGGGCGGACGAACCGCTTGCGGCGAACCCGGTGATGCCGACATAAACACGGATCACAGCAGCACCTGCACCGCGGAGACCTCGCGAATTTCAAAATTGAACTACGATTTTCTAAACAGGCCCAGCCGCGACCAACTGCAAAGTCTCAAAATTGCCAAGGTCTGCAATCACTATCGAAAACGTTACGAGGAGCAAATTCGCGGCGGCACTTACAAAGGCTTGTCGTGCCCCTCCAGCTCGACGGGTGGCGAACTGATTTCCACAGTTGGCGAAGGCAATGCCGCGGTGGAGAGGCGGCTTAAGTATAACGATCAAGGTGTTTTGCATAATATCGAATTGCGTTTTGCCCATACTCCAGGCGGAGTCAATTTG